>JBAUZG010000141.1:0-47559 GCA_049585195.1 Bryobacteraceae bacterium
GCCATCGCGGCAGCTATGGTGCATGGCCCACTCGCCGGACTTGAGCTGCTTGATGCGCTTGAAGCCGATGGACGATTGACCGGCCATTATCGCCTCGATGCTGTTCGCGCCCATTTGCTCGAAATGGCCGGAGATCCTCAAGCCGCCATTGCGCATTACTGGAAAGCGGCCGAACGGACGACCAGTCTACCGGAACGGAATTACCTCAGGATCCAAGCCGCACGGCTGGCTGAGAGCGCGATATTCCGCCTTTCCGCGAAGTGATCGCTCGCTGTCAAAACTAGTAGTTCTCCCATTTCAACTGCGAACGCGCTAGAATCGACCCCGCCGCAAAGATTCATTCCGAACCCACGCTGAGGCGAGGAAAAGGTGGTTGGTGTTTCGAACGCGCAATAAAAAACTGCCGGAGGCAGCATGCTTACTCGTAATTCGACCGTCGTCATATTAGCCCTAAGTGCAACTCTGCTTAGGGCGCAAAACACGCCCAGCTCGGGCAATACTAGCTCCCTCATCCCTCAGCTTGAACAATACATTCAGGACGGGATGAAGAAAACCGCCGTTCCCGGGCTTTCGATCGCAATTGTCGATCACGACAAGGTGGTTTATTTGAAAGGTTTCGGGCTGCGGAGGATCGGCGATCCGGCGTGCGTCGATGCAGACACTGTCTTTCAACTTGCCTCGGTCTCAAAACCGATAGCATCCACAGTTGTCGCGTCGCTGGTAGGCACAGGCGAGGTCAGTTGGGATGACCGTATCGAAGTGTTAGATCCCGAATTTCAGCTCTCGAACCCAGCCGTAACGAGCCAGGTGACGATTCGAGACTTTCTGAGTCACCGCAGCGGATTGCCGACCGATTCGGGCGATGCGCTCGAGGATCTTTACTTTTCTCGCTCGGAAGTACTGCACCGCATTCGCCTCATCGACTTGACCGCTCCATTCCGGACGAAATTTCAGTATTCCAATTTCGGCTATACGGAAGGGGCAATTGCGGCGGCAAAGAAAGCCGGCATCCAATGGGAAACCCTCGCAGTCGAGCGCTTATTTGCACCGCTCCACCTGAGCTCAACGAGCTACCGGTTTTCCGATTTTTTCAATTCTTCAAACAGAGCCTATGGGCATTTCTTCATCGACGGAAAACCGGTTGCAAAATTTTTGCGCGAGCCGGATGCGGAAGCGCCGGCGGGTTCGGCCAGTTCGTCTGCGCGAGAGCTTGCCGAGTGGCTGCGGTTGCAGCTTGCAAACGGCTCGTGGAACGGCCAGCAAATTGTCGACGCGAAAGCGCTCGACGAAACGCATCAACCCCAAATCAGCCGCGGCAAAAACCCGCAAACCGGTGCCGAATCTTATTACGGCCTAGGTTGGAATGTCGATTACGATTCTAAGGGCAGAGTAGTGCTCGACCATAGCGGAGCCTTTTTTGTGGGAGCAGGCACGACTGTCAAATTCTCCCCGTCGCAGCAGATTGGAATACTAGTGTTAACCAATGCGAGCCCGACAGGCTTGGCTGAGGCGATTGCAAGTGACTTTTTCGATCTTTACGACTACGGCAGCGTGACGCAGGATTGGCAAACGTATTGGGGGAACATATTCAAGCAATTAGTCGACAGTGTCTTCGGCAGTGTTAAAGATTATTCAAAGCTGCCGCCGCCCAATCCGCCCGAGCCAAGTCAACCGCTTTCGAGCTATGTGGGCACGTACCACAGCGACTACTACGGCGACCTCGAGATACGCGAGGAAGATAGCGGGCTAGCGATGTATCTGCCCCGGTATAGAGACCACTACGCCCTGACACACTGGAGCGGCAACACCTTCACTTTCTACTTTGCGAGCGAAGGCACCGGCATCGGCATCCGGGGCATCCAGTTTCTGGATGGAAACAAGCAGGCCTTCGTTGAACCTTTAGCTTCGGAAGCCGGTGGTTTGTTTACACGGGTGAACTAAGCTAGGAGCCTTCTGCCATCTTTCACTGCATCTTGACCCTGTCATCAAATGCAAGGTCAACTTGTAGAGTCTTTCCCGGTTCTATTCGAATTGGCTCAGGGGTCCCGGACGTTTTGCTGTAGAGTCCCAGGGAAGAGCCCGAAGGCGGCGGACCGGACTGCCCGTCATAATTCCCGGCCGGATCGTAGACTGCGCTTAAGTAGACGGGAGATGTGGGGACAGCATCGAACGTGACGGTCCCATCCTTGTTTTGCGCAGCTTCGGCGGCGATCGGTATGTCCCCACTCCCATGGATAAAGCCAGGTGAGTCGAACAGGAATGCATATATTTTGTGTCTCGCATCGACCGTTCCGCTCCCCGTGTAATTCAACTTAACCTTGAGCATTCGGTTGGTTGTGGTCTTTCCTTCGGGCTTAGATTCTTGCGCAACGCCTACCAGGCATGCGAGAAGGAACAAGGCCGGGACGAGCGGGAGAATCTTCGTCATGGTAGGGTGACTCCTTTTGTTTGCGGATCGAAACCCACGTGTATTCCCAAGTAACGTTAGCCGTTTGGAAATAGTTCCCGGGCTTGCAAATACAAAAAGGGCCCGCTTCTTTACTGGAAGCGGGCCCCTTCTTGGGTCGGCTAAGGCCGGGCCTACTGAGCGGGTTGAGGTGCGGTCTGCCCTCCTTGGTTCATGGCGTTGGTATTGCCTTCCAAGCTGGCGTTGACCAATAACTTCACTTCAACGCGGCGGTTCAGCTTCCTGCCTTCGAGCGTCTTGTTGTCGGCAACGCTGTGCGATTCGCCCAACCCTGCAGGCGCCAGAATCCGGCGCAGCGGAACATCGGCTTCCTCGAGGTATCGAACGACAGCATCGGCGCGGCGTTCACTGAGTTCTTCATTCCTGTCGGCATTGCCGGTCGTATCGGTGAACCCGGCTACCTCGACCATGTAACCTTTCATATTCTTGGTTTTCTGTATGAGATCGTCCAGGTCGTTCTTGGCGTCTTCAGTGAGTTTCGCGCTCGCATACTTGAAATACACAGTAGCTTTGCCCTTTTCCGTGTAGTTATCGAGGCCGCTCACGCGATTATTCACCGTATCGACACCCTGATTGGCTTTATCGGCTTCGCCCTTCACCTGGCCAACCTGCTGCTGCGTCTGTTGTTGCTGATCCGCAAGCTGGCCGGTCTTGGTTTCAAGCGTGCCCGCGCGGTTCTCTAGCTGTCCGGCGCGGCCTTCCAATTGTCCTGCACGGCCTTCGAGCTGCCCCGTCCGGCTTTCGAGAGGTGATACGCGCGTGTCAATCTCGCGCGAAGCCTTGTAGGAATTGGGATCGAAGCGGACTGTATCGGCCATAAGCTGGCCCTGTTCATTTCCCCTGCCCGATGCCTCGACTCTTAATCCCGGTACCAATACTCGAACGTCCATCGTCTTCTTGCTCATGTGCAGGAACCCGTTCTTCAACTGCACCTTGGTCGTGTTTGTCAAGTTGACTGCCACGATCGAGTTGTCGTCGGTGCGGACGCGCATGGTGTCGCCGTCGCGGCCTTGAATAATTCCAGTGACTTTTTCCTTTTCGCCGTTTGGTATGGCCTTGGTTGGATTGTCAACCGCCTTGGCGCTGACAGCCAGTAGGCAAACACAGCCAAGCATTGCCGCAAGTCGACTAACCGCCTGTTGTCTTTTCATATTCGCCTCGTCCTCCATTCAGGCTTCGAAAACCGCCTCGAAATACCTGAGCTCCTGTTGTTATGCTCCCACAAACAGAAGCCAATGCCGTATAGACGCCGCCTGATGAAATTACGTGTCCAACTAGATAGAAAAAAATAGTGATATACCGTACAAAAGGTCATTTTAAGCGTAGTTCACTCGCATACTCTCATTCTCTGTCGAAAATCGGTAGATACAATGAAGTGAGAGCCAAATATGTCCGCACTCGCCATTAGCCGAGAGGAGAAGAGTTTTAGGCTTCTCGATCAGATTGGAAATACGCCGCTGATTGAGATACCCCTGGCCGAATATCCCGGTGTTCGCGTGTTTGGAAAGGCGGAATACTTCAATCCCGGGGGCTCGGTGAAAGACCGGCCGGCTCTCAATATGATTCTCGAGGGCGAGCGGACCGGCCGGCTCGTGCCGGGAAAAATTCTGTTGGATTCGACGAGCGGCAACACCGGCATCGCGTACGCCATGATCTGCGCGTACAAGGGTTACAAAGTGAAACTGTGTCTACCTTCGAACGCCTCGCCGGAACGGAAGCAGATTTTGCGATCCTATGGCGCTGATTTAGTTCTGACCGACGCCGCGGAAGGCTCAGACGGATCGATCCGTGTTTGCCGCAAGCTGTTTGAGGATGATCCGGAGCGCTATTTTTTCCCGGATCAATATAACAACCCGGCCAACTGGCAATCGCACTTCGAGACTACGGCCCCCGAAATTGTCGAGCAAACTCGCGGGAAAATCACTCATTTTGTGGCCGTGATGGGAACGAGCGGAACCTTTGTCGGTATCACCCGGCGACTCCGACGCGACCTCCCTCACGTAAAGTGCATCTCGGTACAGCCAGCCACGCCGTTGCATGGCCTTGAAGGCACCAAACACATGCCGAGCGCCATCAAGCCGGGCATTTACGACCCAACGCTCGCCGACGACAATCTGTGGGTAGAGACCGAGGATGCTCACGATATGGCGCGCCGCCTGGCGCGGGAACAAGGCTTGCTGGTGGGTGTTTCGGCCGCGGCAAATGTGGTTGCGTCGAGCCGCGTGGCGAAAGAAATGAGCGAGCGTGGGGAGGCGGGAACGGTTGTCACAATCCTTTGTGACGGCGGCACGAAATACCTGAGCGAACAGTTCTGGAATGATTGAAATAGAGCGGGAGCCGTGGCAGGCTATGGTCCGGCATGCCGAAACGACGTACCCTAGTGAGTGTTGTGGCGCGATGCTGGGCCGGAATGTGAACGGAAAGAAGAGCGTGATCTCGGCACTGCCGCTCGAGAATGTCTTTGCCGGCGGACAGGGCGACCGCTACGAGCTGCGTCCCGAAGATCTTATGAAAGCCGACCGTGCCGCACGCGAACAGGGGCTGGATTTGATTGGAATTTTTCATTCGCATCCCGACTGCGACGCCTATTTCTCCTCGACAGACATGAAGAATTCCTGCCCGTGGTTTTCTTTCGTCGTGCTCTCGATTAAAGACGGGAAGTTCGACCACGCCAACAGCTTTCTTCCCGACTGGGACCAAACGAAAGCGGACAAAGAAGAATTGATATGGCCAAAATCCTGATTCCGACCGCGCTGCGGCAATTCACGGCACAAACCGACTCGATCGAAGTGAGCGGAAACACGGTGGGCGAAGCTCTAACCGCGCTCACCGAAAAGTTTCCGGACGTTCGAAAGAACCTGTTCAACGATCAGGGCAAGCTGCGAAGCTTTGTGAATGTCTACGTGAATGACGAAGATATTCGATACCTGGACAAAGACGCCACCAAACTGGCTGGAGGGGAGACGATTTCGATTGTGCCCAGCATCGCCGGCGGCTCGGCTCCTGTAAGCGAAGCCGAAGAGCTGATGCTGTCGACCGAAGAGATGGCGCGCTACAACCGCCACCTGATTCTGCCGGAGGTAGGCATCGAGGGGCAGCTTAAGTTAAAAGCCGCCAGAGTCGCGCTCGTAGGAGCGGGCGGGCTTGGCGCGCCGCTTGGGCTGTATCTCGCCGCGGCGGGGATCGGCCGCATCGGCCTGATCGATTTCGATACGGTCGATATCTCGAATCTGCAGCGGCAGGTGATTCACGGTACCCGCGACATTGGGCGCAAGAAGCTGGATTCGGCGGCGGAGAAGATGCAGAACATCAATCCGCACCTCAGAATCGACAAACATGACGCGCCGCTGACCAGCGCGAACGCTCTCGAGATTCTGCGAGAGTACGACATCGTCATCGACGGAACGGATAATTTTCCGACGCGCTATCTCGTGAACGATGCCTGCGTGCTGTTGAAGAAGCCGAATGTGTACGGCTCGATTTTCCGGTTCGAGGGACAGGCGACGGTATTCGCCTATGACGATGGTCCGTGCTATCGCTGCCTGTATCCTGAGCCGCCGCCTCCCGGTATGGTCCCAAGCTGCGCCGAAGGCGGCGTTCTTGGGATTTTGCCCGGCCTGATTGGAGTTGTGCAGGCAACCGAAGCGGTGAAGATTATTCTCGGCAAGGGCAAAACGTTGAAGGGACGTTTACTGCTTTACGACGCGTTGGGCATGAAATTCCGCGAGCTCAAGCTGAAGCGCGACCCCGCCTGCCCCGTTTGCGGCGATCGTCCGACTATCACGAAGCTGATCGACTACCAGGAATTTTGCGGTCTACGCCCCGCTCAAGGTGCTTCTGCGAACGAGGGCGTAATTGACGTCGCTGCGCTCAAAGAAAGACTCGACCGCGGCGACGAGTTCGTGTTGATCGACGTCCGCGAGCCTTGGGAATACCAAACTGCCCGCATTCCCGGATCGAAACTCATTCCTCTCGGCGAGCTGCCGAAGCGGTTGAACGAACTCGATCCGAACGCCGATATCGTTGCTCATTGCAAAAGCGGAGGAAGGAGCCAGAAGGCCGTCGATCTTTTGAAACAGAACGGATTCCGCAGCGTCCGTAATTTGACAGGAGGCATCCTGGCCTGGAGCGACAAGATCGATCCGTCAGTTCCCAAGTATTAGGCACGTGACGCACCAACTGAGCGGTCCATTTGTGTTTATGCGATCGCTCCTCAAAAATCCATTGGCGGTGGGCGCCCTCGCGCCTAGCTCGCCGAAACTTTCCCGGCTAATGGCCTCGAGAGTGGATTGGGCCAGCTCGCAAGTGCTCGAAGTGGGAGCCGGGACTGGAGCGATCACTGATGCACTGCTCAGCCGCGGCGTGCCGCCGCATCAATTGTTGGTGATTGAACGCGACCCTAGGTTGGTATCCTACCTGCGCGAGCGCTTTCCGCACGTTCGTATCCGTTGCGGCGATGCCCTCGATGCCGGCGCCATTCTGCGCGATGAGGGCTTCGCGCGAGTGCCGACGCTCATTTCAAGCCTGCCCATTCGCAACTTGAAGGGGCGCGACCGCATCGCGACCGTGCGGGGAATGATGAAGGCGCTGGCGCCCGACGGCCAGCTAATTCAATTCACCTACGCTCGAAGCTGCCCCATCCCGAGCGCAAGACTCGGATTGAACGCCGAATGTCTCGGCCGTGTCTGGATGAACCTTCCGCCTGCCGCTGTCTGGAGATTTACGAGGAGCCGGACCTACGCCTCTTAGCCGAACTTCGTCACCGGACCGCTTACTTGCGTGCGCGGCTCGGCCAAACAGTTGAATCCACAAGCTTCGATTCCGAGCCACGACCGCCAGGGAGTTCCGATGGGCCTGCGGCCCACCAAAGCTGATGAAAGACCGCATGCCCGGAACCGAGCCGCGACCGCGAGGGAGCGGTCTTCCGCGTGTTTTTCAGAGGAGTGGTTGTGACGAAGTTAGGTTAGAGCGGTCGCGAGACAGGGCCGGAATTTTCCGACTAAGGCCTCCGTATAGTTCTCATTCATCGCCGCCGATCTCCTGGTATGAGCTTCTCTGCCAGAAGTGAAGATTCCGCGGTACATAAGCTGATCCGCAACGGAGCCGTCGCGGTGCTCCTGTTGGTGTGCGGTTCTCTACTTTTATCGCTTTCAGTTGTCCGGACGAGGCCGGTCGCAGCCCCTACTGGTCTCTATAATGGCGCGGTTGAAAATCAGCCTGATATCGTGCTGATGAAAACTGCCTATTGCGTCGCTGGCCCGCAGAATAGCGCTGTTGTTTCAGAACTTCACAGGGCCGTCGATGGCAACGATAAGGCCAGCTTTGACGATCTATACGCGCATCACGGACTTCTAACCCTGTATCCGGGAAATGTGATTAAACCTCTCAGCGGAATCGACAATGACGGCGCACAATTCGTCGAGCTGCCTCAACCTGTCGCTGGGTATGTCACCTGCTGGCTACTCGGAAACACGATCGAGTAATTTGTGGCGGAGCTTCTGATGCGGGCCGCACGTCTTGGTCCGGCTCCGGCTGTCCGTTGACGGCTTCCCTAGCCCCTCAGCTCTTTAAGCGTTTTGCCGACTGCCCCCGGCCCGAAGTCGATGCGCGCGTCTTTGATCGGGACGCCAACTACTTCAATCCGGTTTAAGTCAGCTGACCCGATGCCAACGGCTTCAGCCAGCTTCAGGGAATTGTCACCCCGTATGAACGGCGATGTGCCGCGATCGGCTTGAGTGCTGTAGCCCATTACGCCCATTCCAACCGCATCAACATTAACCGCGTTGCGGCCCACGATAATGACGCCAGGAGTCATGCGCTCGACGCCGCCGGGCAGCCATGGACCTTCGCCGCCGCGAACGGTTTCGATGCCGTCCACAATAGCCAGATCTACCGGCCGTATGCCGTTTTGATCTACCAGTATCCTTGGAACGCGATAACCGGGGTATCGCGGAGAATCGGGATGAAGTTCCGCATCCACCCCAGACGGCGCTTTAGTTTTCCCATCATGCAATACGGGACCTCGCTCCTTGGTCGGCTGCTCGTTTCCGCTCGGGCCGCAATCGCCTCCATACAGAGAACAAGGCGTATCGCCAAAGTTGTTCTTCAATGACATGGTCACGCCCGCGATCCAATGGTTCTTCAGCTTCGAGAGCGAAGCGTACACGTCGCATTTAACGAATGCCTGATTCAAGTAGTACGCCGGATACATGTATCCGCCCCACGGCACTTTCAGCCGCACGTATTGCTTGTACTTGCCGAGGTTCTGAACATTTTCCCAATCGACCTTCACGCCCAAGTTGTTAATTGCGTTTACATCAATTCCGTAGCGCGCCCAAAGGTCCAGATCTTGCCGGGCGGGAAAGAAGCTTTCAATAATGCGGACGCGCGTCGCACCCGCCTTAGCAAGCAAGTGAACGGTTGCCGCGATGGTACCTGGATCAGTCCGGTAAGGAAGATCCGGCGTCAAGGGAAACCGGCTGGGATTTCCGGTCAGGTTCAGCTTTAAGCCGACGGTCTTGCCGCGGACCAACTTGTCAATTCCGCCAATATGGTCGAAGGCTGTCGAGAGCTTTCCGGTTACGTCGTCCTGATAATTTCGGCATCGGACGATAGCGACCGTGCCGGCGGGCGCATCAGCCTTCACCGTCCTCGGGACGCCCAAAGCCGCAATTGCCGCCGCCCCCGCTGTCAGTACGTCACGTCGCGTGGCAGGATAGCTGAGATTGGTTTGCTTCATTTGCCGCTCCACTTGTCACTGTATCTCTTTCGCTTTGGGGCGCGCAAATCGGTCTGGACTGCGCCCTTTGCGCTTGTCGATTCAGGGCAAAAGGGGATTGCCGTGAATCGCCGGCGCTTTGCTTGAATCGCGCACAACGCCACCAACCGGCTGTGCGCTCGAACGCTTCCCGGAGCTGCGAGGCGCCTCGTACCGCAAACCCAATTGGTCAAAGATGAACGAATATACATCCGCTTGCTGATTGATCCGCTCGCTCAACGCAGTTCCAATCCCGTGACCCGCATTGGAGGAAGTACGGAGAAGGATTGGATACTTCGAACTCGTAGCAGCCTGCAGACGAGCCGTCATTTTTCGCGAGTTGGCGGGATTGACGCGGCCATCGTTATCGCCCGTTACAAAGAGGACGGCCGGATACGCCGTTCCGTCCTTCACGCGATGGTAAGGAGAGTAGGCGTATAACGCATCAAACTGCTGGCGATTTTTCACCGAACCAAATTCCGTTGTGTTGAATGCCCCATTCGGATCAAGTTCAATCCGCAGCATGTCGTAAATTCCGACAAACGACACTACAGCGCGAAAGAGCTCAGGGTGCTGTGTCAATTCCGCTCCCATTAGCAGCCCGCCATTGCTGCCGCCCAGAGCGACGATATGCTCAGGAGACGAATATTTCTCCTGAATCAAGTATTCAGTGCAGGCGGCGAAATCGTCGAAGACGTTCTGCTTGCGGGTGAGGTTGCCAGCTGTATGCCAGTCCTCCCCGTACTCGCCGCCGCCGCGTAGGTTTGTTTCGACGAGCGAGCCGCCCTCGTCCAGCCATAAATAGAACAGTGTGCCGCCGCCGTATTTGGGGGTGATGCTGATGCCATAACCTCCGTAGCCATAAATCAGTGTTGGAGCGGTGCCGTCGTGCTTAAGGCCCTTCTTGTGAATGATGCTCATCGGAACGCTGGTTCCATCTTTAGACTTCGCAAATGCCCGCTCGACTTCGAATTCGCTGAGGTCGATGGTCTGGTTCACACGCAGAGCTGTCGCCCTCAATTGGCCAGAGGCGTTGAACCGATAAACGGTCGCCGGACTCGTATATCCCTCAGCGCGCACGAGCAGATCGTCGCCTCCCGGGCTGAGCATGTTATCGGTGCTCGAAACGGCAGGCAGCGGCACCTTGCCGAGAGCCTTGCCTAGATGGCTATAGACGGTGATTTGATTCGGACCTCCATCAATCCTTTTCACATAGAGCCGTGTCGCAGTCGGGAGAACCGGCTGGTCGGAACCCCCTTCCGGTGGCGTTTCGATACTCGCCGGACCTTCCGGCACAATCACTTTGGCATCATCGAGCTTCAGATCACCGGCTGGAAGCCGCAAAATGTTGCCGCGTGGCGCTTTGTTTCGGGAAAGCAAGTAGAGCGCGCCGTCGGAGTCGATCGAGACTCCCACGATCCGATCCTCAAAATGCGTCAGCTGCGTCCAATCTCCGTTTTCGGTCCGAAGAAAGTGTTCGAACTGCCCGCCATCTCCGTTAGCAACCGCTGCCAGGATGTACTTACCATCGGGCGAACTGTCGAGTTCGGTCTCAGCGATCCGCGGAAAGTCCCGCCCCAGGATGTATTCGTCGGATGCCGCGGGCGATCCCATCTTGTGCAGATAAATCTGCTGGTAGAAATTGGCGTCGGCCGGTGGACGTTCCCGTCCTTGCGGATAACGGGTGTAGAGAAAACGTTTGCCGTCCGCCAACCAGGCTAAGCTTCCACCTCCGGTCGGATAGCTTACACGCGGGACAATCTCGCCTACCTGTTTCGCGGATGCCGTTTCATACACATATAAAGATGCATCCTCACTCCCGCCCTCGGACATTGCAACTGCCACGATTCTGCCGTCGAGAGAAGGTACGAACCAGTCGATTGAAAGGCGCCCTTGTTTGCTCGATGTGTTCGGATCGACCAGTACCCGCTCTCCCGATAGGTCGTCCACGGAAGCAAACGTCACCAGAACCGCTTGTTGTTTTGCCGGGTCGGATTTCAGTGCGAAGAATTTTCCGCCCCGGAAGCGTAGCCGGGAATAGCTGATAGATTGCTTGTTCGCGTAGGCGAATAACTGGTTTCGCATCTCCGAGAGCTGCGGGAGCTTGTCGAAGTAGGTTCGGGAATAGGCGTTTTGAGAGGCAACCCACTGCTTCACCGCTTGGCTTTGGCCATCTTCTAACCAGCGATAATCGTCCACAACTTTGATTCCGTGATACACGTCCACGATGGGCTGTTTTCGACTCGGAGGCGGAGCTTGCGCGCGCGCGCCCGCACTTGCTACCGAGAGGCACGCAAGCGTTATCAAAGTCGAATTCCTAAGAACCATGTCTCCTGGTCCCCTCCATTATTCGCGATCAAGACCGCGGCCGGCGCGCTCCAGTCTAACATTGGCCAAACCCCCTTCCCAGCCGCTGGTGATATAGTTTCGGGACAGAGAAGGTACTGCGCAAATGTCGACTCGTCGTAATTTCTTGCTCGCCGTAGGGGGCGGCTCACCCTTGCTGGTTGGAATGACGAATAAATCCGGATCGGCCAAGCCCATTCTTGGCTCGGGCGAATACACCTACGAAGCCATTCACGACTGGGGCGAATTGCCGGCCGACATTAAGTATGGCAATACCCACGGAGTTTGCGAAGATTCCCACGGGCACATTTACGTGCATCACACGGTCTACGCTACCAGTGAATCGAGCGACTCTATGGTTGTTTTCGATCACAAGGGCAAATTTGTCAAAAGTTGGGGGAAAGAGTTCAAAGGAGGAGCCCACGGCCTGTATATCAGCCGCGAGGGCAAGAACGAATTCCTGTATTTATGCGACATTCGGAGGGGCCTCGTCGTTAAGACAACGCTCGACGGAGAAGAGGTGTTTTCGCTAGGCTATCCACTCGAGTCGGAACCATACAAGCCCGGTCCCGAGGGCAAGAAAATCAAATATAGCCCAACAAACCTCGCCATGGCGTCTAACGGAGATTTTTATGTGGGCGATGGGTACGGTTCGAGCTACATCAACCAATACAATAAGGACGGCAAGTTCATTCGAACCTTTGGCGGGTTGGGAAAAGACGCCGGGCAGCTAAACTGTCCCCATGGCCTGATCGTCGATACGCGAGGAACCGAACCCATTCTGATGGTGGCTGACCGGGGTAACAATCGTATCCAAACATTTACGCTTGATGGCAAACACATCGCGTTTATAGGCGGGACAAATCTTCCGTGCCACTTCAACTTCTATAAGGGTGGCTTGACCGTTGTTCCCGATTTGGGCGCACGCGTCACCCTGATGGACAAGGACAACCAGGTAATTGAAAACCTCGGCGACGACTCAGCTGCGCATAACTGGATGGAAACTCGCAAACTGACTCGCGAGGCATTCAAGCCGGGCAAGTTTGTCTGCCCTCACGGCGCTTGCTTCGATCACGCCGGCAATATATTTGTCGTCGAATGGGTCGAGGTGGGCCGGGTAACGAAGTTGCGAAAAGTGTAGAGGCGGAAGCAGCGCTACTCGAACGGGATTTGACTTACTGGCTTTTCGTTCCCGCGATGACAGGTGTAACAGCGGACTTCCGGATGGCCGTGAAACGTCTGTTCGTCGATGTTGTGCGTCATCGTAATCATGACCCTGGCAAACTGTTTCTCTTTCTTCTCGTCAGAATCGAAGTGGCCCTGAACGTGGCAGAACTCGCAATTCACTCCGAGTGACGCCGAAAAGTAACGCATTGTGTCAAAAAGCCGTGAAGCGGGCAGCTCCTTCAGAAGTTTCACGTTCTTAAATGTCTCACCAGCGGTTTTCTCGGGACGGCGTAGGGCCTCGCCTGCGGAATCGGGCTGCTTGTCGAATACGATCGTTTCTGTCATTTCCCTCCCGTTGCCGCCGATCGTTGCCGCAACCTGAAGCGTTTTGCCGCCGTTCGACACCGTGCATTTCTGATGGATCGTGATGGGATGAGGGCCTGCCACATGAGACTCGATGGTAAGCGTGTCTCCTTCAAGCGTCGCTTTGCTTTTCATCGGCAAACCACGGAAGGCGTTCTCGCTCTCCTTTCCGTCGAGGTTGTATGTGAACGACGCACGATATTCACCCATCGGATTTGTCTCGCCAACCGTCTCCTTGAATGTCCCCGGCGTTTGCTCGATCAGCACCATCTCACCCTGGGGAGGGCGATTTCCGAAGCTACTCTTTTTCATATCCGCCTTCCACACGCCGCTAAAACTGTTATCAGCCGCCACGGCAAAAACCGCGGTCAACCAGAAAAGCAGCACCAAAGCTGTGCACCGTGTCGTCATCATAGGAGTGATTGAAACCTCGTCGCCTTAAATCGCCTGTTCGCTTAATACTGCAAACCCAAACGGTACACGATCAAACATCTGCTTGGCAAGCGCGCGAGCACATTTAGTTTGTAAATAGCGGTCAAGCTTAATGAGCGGCCGCGCCTCGCCGCTTTGCTACACTGTAGTTTTTTGCTCCGAGGCCAGGTAGCTCAGTTGGTAGAGCGCAGCCCTGAAAAGGCTGGCGTCGGCGGTTCGATTCCGTCCCTGGCCACCAGATTCCAACGTACTTATCAGCATCCAGGAACATAGGTGTTCAATCGCGCGAACAATACGCGTACATTGTCAACCGACGTTCGCCTCGCCGCAATTCTCGGGCTCCATCAGCTTCCAGATCTCCCGCGCTGTGCTGCCGGTCTTCGCCAGGTGCTTGCGGGCCAGCTTGGCATAACGTTCGGTCATTTCAGAAACGTTAGTCTCGTAGGCTCTGGCCGAGCGGGCGGAATCTGAGCATGAGCGAGGGAAACGGTGCGATATCGAAGATGATAGACCTCACCGTGTTTGGCGCACGGTGACGCCTGCGGACCTTCCTGAATCCGCAGCGCGACGCCGCATCGATCCGACGCGCAGGTTGGAGCAGGCCAAAACCGGCGAGGAGCGTGCTGCGGAGTGTGCGAGGGCCGCAGGATCTGTCGTGCAGGCCCTCCGGCATGCTGAAGTTCGTTTACGTCCCAAGGTGATCCGCTTCCAACGCGAACCCTTCGAAGCGAACGGCGAACGAGTTGAGACATTCGCGGAAGGCACACGTTTTTCAAAGCACCGGCTTTGGCACGTGGAAGTCGAGTTCCATGAACGCATCCCTGGTCCTCTGGTAATCGGTGATGGATGCTTTCTCGGCCTTGGTATCATGGCGCCGGTGCAGGGCAGCTCTGCGGCTTCAGTCAATCGCGGCTAGATGTTCCCCCCAGCCGTCGAATTCAACTCGCCTTTCGCAAAACATCCTCTACCGCCTCCGGGTGCTTCGCGATCACGGCCAGCAGCACGCGAGTTGGCGCATCCGGGCGGGAGCGGCCCTGTTCCCAGTTGCGCAGCGTCGCCGGCGGAAAGCCGAATTTGGTTGCAAATTCCGCTTGACTCAGGCCCATACTCGTGCGCACCTCACGCACATCGACCTCGGGTACCTGGACCAGCGTAACGCGAACATCATCGTTCTCGCCGCGCGTCCACGAGATGGCTTGCTCGAGTCCTTCGAGGATGCGTGCCCCGACAGTAGGACGCTTCTTTGGCACACGTGCCGGTGTTTTCGTCGGGCGCTTGGATTTTCTGTTCGTGTTCATGCTACTTTCCTATTCTTTGGCCGGATAGCCCGCCACGAGAATTGGAACCAAACGCTTCATAGCGTTGCGCTCTGCCATGCTGAGGTTCGCCTTCTCATTCTTTCCGTACGCCGCCAGCAGGAACAAAGGCAGACGCTCGTTGTGGAAATAGTAGATGACCCGTGCGCCGCCACGTTTACCTCGGCCAGCCAAAGCCCAGCGGATCTTTCTAACCCCTCCGGTCTCCGGAATGATTTCACCGGCTGCGGGGTTCGCAGCGAGGAACGCTACCAGTTCTTCCCGTTCCGAATCCGACATCATCGACTTCACGTCCTTGAGGAACCGCGCGGTCTCCAAGACCGTCATCGGCGGATCTGGCATGCCTCTACCCCACTATACGCAATCTGCGCACCCCAAGCAAACACGGCGCGAACAATACGCGAATATGGAGGGCCCTAAAACAGCCGAATTGAGCCTGAATGAGTCCAAAACGCTGATGGAACAAGCTTCTCGATATCAGTAACTTCCGCTGGTTCCACAGCTCCTTAGCGGGTTCGGTAGGCGGCCCTGAAAAGGCTGGCGTCGGCGGTTCGATTCCGTCCCTGGCCACCAAAAGCATTACGCCCCATCCCCGCCGAAAAGGTCAACATCTCCAGATACTTCAAAGACTGGACCTTCCGGGGTGTCTTTTGGCGTCAGGATTAGGCTTTTCGATATGGGTGGCCCAAGGGTATCGGGTTATCTCAGCAAGACGATATCAGAAAGTATTTCTATGGACGCCTATTCCTTCCAGGTGAGAGTTCGTATTCCGGGCAAAGTACGGAAGTGCTCGATGAAGGGAGGGGTCTCCGGAATGCGCGAGGCTCGGGCGCGCCATTTTAGCTCGCAGTCAACACTTGTGAGCACGGCAGCCGGAGCATAGAGAGCGCTCCAGTGACTGATCTTCCAGTCTGACGCTAATAGCCGCTGCCGGAGAGCAGCCTCATTTGGAGAATCTGAAGATAGATCAATGTGCAGCGAAGCGTGGAACTCGCGCGGGACGTACTTCTCAACAACTTTGAGAGCCCACAAGATCGCGAAAGCGATGAGAGAGCCTGCGGCACCCAGGTAAAGATTGCCGCCGCCGAAGAGAAGACCCAGGACCGTGACGAGCCAGATAGTGGCGGCAGTTGTTACGCCGCTGACATTTGCATCCCGCTTGATGATCACGCCCGCTCCGATAAACCCAATACCGGAGAGAATGCCGAGCGGTAGCCGCATGAGATCCATCACTACAAAGGAGCTCGGTGATTTTCCAGCAACCGGAAGTAGCAGATTGACTTGCAGCATGGCCAAAGTGGCGGCAAGGCAGACGAGCATTGTGGTGCGAATGCCTGCAGGATGGCCGTGCTCGTCGCGGTTGAGACCGATGATGAAGCTGGCGATGCATGCTAGGGCGAGGCGGACGGCAATCTGTTCCCAAGTGAGATAAAGAGGCACGCAATTTCCTCTTGGAGATTGTAAGCCTCAGGCTGATATGGAATCTGTCCGCCGATTCCGCTATGCAAGATGGAAAGCCGTCCGTTCTATGAACAGCGTTTAAGCCGTTACCTTATCGCACCCCTGGTTAGTGTATGCTCGACGGGAGTCTCTAACGGAGGCAGACCCATCTGATTCCTGCCCAGTGGCGTGAGATCCGCTTCTGTGGCGCGGCCGCGGAAATCAACCTCGAAATTGTCGGGCGCAAAATCTGGTGGCGTCTTGCCCGACAGGAATGCCGGAGCCTGCTTGGCGAGATAGGCGCTATTCTTCTCGCAACCAACGGTCGCGGCAATATACATGACGTTGCTATAGCCGTTACCCTTGTGCTCGTTCTCAACAGCGTGAACTACGTCCGAGTGCCAGAACACCGTGTCCCCCGGTTGCATCAGCGGAATGGATGTTAGTCCCTCGAGTAAGAGAGAATGCCATTCCGGCTCAACCGAGAGAGCGCGCCCTGGTTTGGCGCCGCACAACTCAGTTTCGGGGACATCGTCCTGCAGGGCTCGCAGCAGAATGTAGACCATGCTATTTGCAATCGGGATCAATTGCAGCGTGCCGTCTCCCTGACCTTGCCGGGTCAGCGCAGTCCAGCCTTGGAACGTTCGGAACATGGAACAAACCGCGGGCGATGGGAACTCCTGCACGTCGGGTCGCCAGGCTGCGTCAAATGCGTTGTACTTGCGCCAGTCTCCTGAGAAGACGTGGCGGTATACCGTTTGAAAATTCGGCTCAAGCCATCGCTCAATCGAACCGCCATCCACATGGGGTGAAAGCCCAAGTGAACTGGATCCAGGCGGGCGCCTGCGGATACGATCGGCGTAAACTGGCACTTGATCGGGATCGAAGTGACGGCGTCCCTCGCTCTCAGAGAGCCATAACCTGTTCAGGAATCTGCGGACTCGAGTGAGAGACTCCGATTGCCTCGCCTCCACTTGAGGGCGCGACCAATAGATACCGTAAATCTGTGGTTTAGCCGCCGCCAATGTGCCGAAATACTTGTCATCGGCGGCATTCGCGAGTTTCTGATTCAGGCCGTTTTCTTCGACGTACCTCGCAATTTCGTCGTCCCATGCGCGAGTTTGTTCAGGCGCGAACGTCTCGCGGACGATGCACGCACCTCGATCTCTCAGGTTCGACATCATCTCGGGCGAAACTGAGCCCGCAGCGATATCGGAGTACTGGAGAACGGGAATGACGCTCTCGCCGGCCTCGCGCTCCTTGACGATTTCGGCAACCTTGCGGCGCATCTCGCTCTCAACTTCCCGAAACGCTGTTGCGTAGGCGGGGAGCTCCCGCCGTAGCTTTTTCTTGGCGTCCCGAGTGGCCTCGGGCAGATTCTCAACCTGAAACGGCATAGTTCTTTTGCTCCTTAGCTGTTTTTGGAAGCAGGAAGCTCTCTGTAGCCGTCAAGAACGGCCTCCTTCGATTCATGCTTGCCGGATATGCGCTGCTGTGCGCCCCATGAATCGATCGTAAGTACTTGGAAGACTTCTAACTGTGCCGAACAAGTCAAAAGATGATACTATTCGGACAATCGAACGTTAGGCTTTGTCCGAATTGGAGGCAGATAAAGGACCGTGAAACCTCAATTCGAACACGTTACCATTCCCAAAGGCTGCTCCATTCGGGTGTTCAATCGCCAGATTCCGGAAATTCCATTCGAATGGCATCGCCATCCGGAATGCGAGTTGACGCTTACCCTGAATAGCCGGGGACTGCGATTCATTGCCGATCACATTGGCGAGTACGACTCGCGCGACCTCGTCCTGGTGCCATCAGACATGCCGCATACCTGGGCCTCGACCAAGGCCATTGATGAGTCACGCCCGCATGTAGCAATTGTTGTCTGGTTCACGGAGCATTGGGGTCTGCAAGTTGCGGATCTCTGCCCCGAGTACGCTTCCATTCGCAAGTTGTTAAAACGAGCGGCCGGTGCTCTGAGCTTTCCATCATCAGCGGGAGAAATGATGGAATCGCGCATGTCAGGGCTTCTATCTAATTCGTCACGCGAGCGGCTTCAAACTGCGCTGGATCTGCTTGTCGAGTTGGCTGACATAGGCGCGGTCCCGCTCGCAACTCCGCAGAAGCCAGCCCCCATCACAGCTGATGAATCCGCGCAATTGAACCGGATCTTAAATGTGCTGCATAAACGGTTTGCAGAACCGATACGCATGCGCGATCTCTGTGCCGTGGGCAACGTGTCCGAGCGATCGCTTCACCGCCTATTCGTGCGTCACTTGGGCGAGAATCTAACCGACTACCTGGGCCGTTTGCGCATCGGACGGGCTTGTATGTGGCTCGTCGAGACGGACCGGCCTATCAGTGCAATCGCAGCAGACGCGGGATTCTCGAACCTTTCCAACTTTAATCGCCGATTCCGAAGTGCGCGCCATATGTCACCGAAAGAGTTTCGGCGCTACTACATAAAGCACGGTCGCATGCCCAATTTGGACGAGTTTGATCTGACAGAGCGGTCGCCATCGCTCGAAAGACCGAAGCGGCAGAACGTCAGACGGACACTGGCCGCCCGGTAGCGACAGCCAAATTGAACTTCGGGGTACTCAGAACGAGCCCTGGCCGAACTTCGTCACCAGACCGCTTACTTGCGTGCGCGGCTCGGCCAAACAGTTGAATCCACAAGCTTGGTTTCCGAGCCACGACCGCGAGGGAGATCCCCATGGCCCTGCGGGCCACCAAAGCTGATGAAAGACCGCAAGCCCGGAACCGAGCCGCGACCGCGAGGGAGCGGTCTTCCGTGTTTTTCAGAGGAGTGGTTGTGAAGTTAGGCTAGCTCGTCGAGAAGAAATGGACCACGTACGATTTCGCTTGAGGGAGCACGCAATTGCTACTCTTCCAGACTTACCGTCGCATCGCAGCTAGCGATGCCTACCGAAACTACGGCCGGCGCTTCGTGACCCACCGGAATGGCCGAAATGCTGGCCTGAAGCTGATCCGGTGCCGGAGCCGAACCGCCGGCCGGCGCCATTTTCTTGCGAGGCAGTGCTTTGATGTTGGCCGCCGTGGGACTGGCTAAAACTCGAGGGCGCACTGCCGTTCTTGTTCGACGCGTAAGCTGATCCCTTGAAGCCGCCCGATTGAACGTACCGGCTCTGGGCATAATGCGTCTCCGTGAATGTTCCGTGAGTTCCGTACTTCGGAGGGCTGGCCGGGGTCGTTTGGCCGTAATAGGTGCGGCCACTGCTTTGCGCGCTTCGGTATCCCCTGTACTCATCGAGCACCACGGGCCGGTAGTCGTGGTCCCACAATAGTTCGCGCAAAATCAGGTATTGCGGAAGCCAGGTCCAGACAGTTTCGCCACCGCGGTGATCCCAATAGCCGAATTCATTGGAGCCCTGCGACTCTGGCGCGATGTACGCAAACCCAGCTGGTTGCGGTGTCTCCTGTGCCTCAGAGTCGAACAAACCAGCGTCTTTGTGGGCAATGGCCATGCCCAGATCGTTCTCGACAGCATGAAACGAGGACTTCGATACGTTGATCCATCGCTCTTCGCTCGAAGTTTCACTCGTCTTTGCGGCCATGTCGACAATGTGAGTGCGAACGGTTTTTATCCGCTCCCGATATAACGGGTCGCTCCCATACGCGGAAACGTCCAAATCCGTCAATATCTTGTCCCACGAGTCATATAACTGTCCGCACAACCCCCGTAGTTCACCGGTCTTTGCGGTCATGCTCGCGGCGTCGCTCGTGAGTACATCGTCAGCTTCGATCAGCGTCGCGATTTTCTGTCCATCGATATTTCCTTTCAAGGCGTCCTGGCGAACTGCTTCGGTGGCGTTCCACTCTGTTTCCGCCGTTTTGGGGATTTCGGATAAGGATGTCAATCGACTGTTCAAGGCATCTTTCTTCGCAGGCCAATCGCGCCCCGTTTTTTCTACTGTCGTCGAAATCGGTCCTAAATCCGCAGCACGAACCGCATCATATTCGCGACTCATCGTTTGCAGATTGGAAGCAAGGTCACGCTTGAAATCGACTCGTTTGTTGGCCGCGGCCTCGACAGCTTTCGATTCGGCAACGGCAGACTCGCGCCGATTCCTTGCTTCGACGAGTAATCGCTCGGCATTTTCACGCGAATCTGCCCGATTGCGGCGGGACAGATCTATTAATTTTCTGTCCGCCTCCTCTGCGGTAGAAAGCTTGTCGCGAGCAGCTCGGAACTTGGCTGTCCAGTCCTCCGAAGTTGCTGCACTCCTGAATAGATCCGGGTTGTTTGCTACATCTTCGCCGACGATCTGCTGAAGGCGCTGAACCTGCCGCTCGGCGTCCTGCAACTGGTCGTGCTCACGAGCGATGTCTCGTCGGAGCGAAGGCGGCAGACCTCCGACGCATGCGCCGAGCGACAACAAAGCAACGACGACCGGCAGTGTCTTCGAGGCTTTCATCAGCCACTCCGGTAAACGGTAATGTCAGCTGGCTCGATCCTGGCCCAGATAGCTGCCGTGAAAGGCTCGCCTTCGAACTTGCGAACGGTTAGAAAACGCCTGGTGTCTTGTTCTTGAAATTGCCAGCAGTAAAATCCGCGGCCTGTCGAACCGCCAGCGCTGAAGACGCCCATCTCGCGGCTGAAGCGGTATAGCCAGAACTTGCCGTTGTAATCGAAAAAATCCGCTGGGTTTTGTCGCTCATCTATCTCTCGAAGATCGTCTTCGCTCAATCCCAGTTCGTCAAGGGTTAGTCGGCGGCCGTCAAAGTTGCCGAGAACGTCGACAGTCTCATCGTCGTGAACTTCCAGGTACACGCGGCGCTCCCGCCATGTGCCGCTTAATTCAACCCACCGTCGGCTTCCGGCTTCATACTGCCCGAGGCGGTCTATAGTGAAGTCGACATCGCTAAAGTCCGGCGCCGCCCCTGTTACGGAAAGGTTGTCGCCCAGGCGTGCGTCCGTCACCTTTAAGTTCGCAAGATCTTCCTGCGTTCGAGCAGACCCCGGCTTACGATCGAAGAACATAATGCCTACCGTCCACTGGGCGCGGGCAATTCCTTCGGCAGCTCGATTCTTGGCAAACGCTCGCGCTTGAGCGCCTCCAGTTCGGCATCTACCGTATGACCCTGCAACTGAGCGAATTCCGCTTCCAGACTGGAATTATTGCCCGCACTCGCAAGCTGATCGAACGCCTTGGCCGTGGCCTCCTCCTTTGCGACGGTTTCTTCGAAGTGCGACAGTGCCGCGAAAGCGTTATCAGCCTTCCCAACACCGGCGAGGGCTTCCGAGACCTTTCGTTGAGCAAGGGCAGCGTTCTTACGGGCTACGAGGGTGGTTGCAGTCCGTTCGCCTTCCTCGATCTTGTGCTTCAGATCCGCAACTTGTGTCTTCAGCGATTCACTCGCCTGTCGCGCTGCATCGACCGCCGCCTGCAACGAAGCAACCTGCCTGTCACACTCGGCTTTCTTCGCGAGCGCTTTCCGCGCCAGATCGTCGTTTCTGGCGTCAAGCGCCAAACCAGCCCGGTCTTTCCATTCCTGCGACTGCCTCACGTATTTTTGATACTCAGCGTCCAGCCGATTGTAATTGCTCATTGCCATGGCCGACGATTGCACCACCTTGTTCAGCTCCGTTTTCATGTCGGCCACGGTCTGCCTGACCGTCGTTTCGAAGGTCGCATCCTCTATGGCGCCCATCCCCTGATTGGCTTGGCCGCGCGCGACGCGTCCCGCTCGATTGAATATGTCTGAAAAGAATCCCATTTTTTACCTCTGTCCCTTCCGCTGCTAGTTGGATTGGAGATCCGCCCCGATTAAATCTCGTGCGTGCACGACATCAGCCAAAAGAAAGCTGACACAAGAGAGAATATCGTCTTCGTCGTCGGCTCCGAGATCCTGAAGCTTGCAGAAATTGTTTAATGTGACCGCCAGATTGCCATTTCCAATCTCGTATAGCTGAAAATACGAGGTCGAGATGCCGTTGTCGGCAGCCAGCATCTTGCGCATGACGCCGGGAGTCACGCGGGAGGCAGGTACGATCCCACATACGAGAGACAGGAACAGTATGTCGCCTTCAAGTACGGCTCGGAGCGAGATACCGCTTTCAACCTCCTCAATCTTGAGTACGCCGCCTTCCAGTTCGCTCACCGAATACCGCTTTCTGGCGAGGAGGTCGTGGATATGGCCCAAAGAAGAACTGATTGTTTGTGTCATGTGTGCGTGTGCCCTTAGTAGCATACGCAATGAAGTTGGCGTTTGTTCGTGGAATGGATCTGGCATCTGGGAGACGCCGAACGCTAGACGTGGATGTATGCGATCCTACGGATATCAATCGCACCGCAGTCGCGTCAACAGAGCACTGTTACACCGGCACGATCGGAAGATTGACCATGAGCGCAAACCTAACCAAGGCGAGGGCCGCTCCTGGAGCGGAGGCGGCCTGTCCATCTATCGGGCATTTCATCACTTTGAGCTGGCAACCGCTAAACCGGAAGTCAAAGGGAAGCGTAGATGACGACTCGCCCACAACAGATTGCGTGAACGCCTCCAAACGTGCCGAAGTCAGGTTTCGGCTGCTCGCCTCAGAAGGTCCAACGAGTCATCCCATAAGTGCCGGACGATCTCGCCGGCCGACTCGGCCCTAGCCAATTTGGCAGACTGCCCGGCCCACATTTGCATCCGATCGGCATCTCCAGCCTCCCGCGCCGATTCACGCATGGCGGAAGTGAGTCCCCGCTGAACAGGATAGGGTGCGGAAGGGGGACCATTCAACGCAGCACGGACGTAGGCAGTCGCAACGCTGCGGCCAAGTCGGCCACTGAAGGCACGCGTGAGCATCGTCTCGTGGGCTTCCGTGCGGGCCAGTGTGTCTGCGTACAAAGGATGGGTCATGGCTTCGGGGGCTCGCAGCAGACCCGTTCCAATCTGGACAGCGCTGGCACCCAAGATCAGGGCCGCTGCCACTCCCCGTGCGTCTGCGATCCCTCCTGTAGCGACGACCGGCACTTTGACTGCGTCAACGACCTGGGGCAAGAGGGCCATAAGACCTACCATCTGATGCTCCGCTTGGTCCGGCTCGAACGCTCCACGGTGCCCGCCCGCCTCCATCCCCTGCGCGATAACAGCATCGGTACCCGCAGCCTCAGCAGTCTTCGCCTCCACGACCGTTGTTGCGGTTGCAAACCAAAGAATGCCCCGGGCCTTCATTTCCGAAACGAACTTGGGCGGGTAAAGCCCCATGATCGAAGAGATCACTTTCGGCGCGGTGTCCAGCATGGCCTGACACTGTGCCTCGAAATCGGGTAGCGAGGCATCTCCCGCTTCCGATGGAACGGGAGGCCCCCAATTCGCAAGGAACTCTCGCTGACGCTCTTCTAATTCGGCGTCCCGGTTCGGTGGCCGACCGGGTATCCAAAGATTGAGCTGGAACTCGCCTTGGCTCTTGGCTCGGAATTCTGCGCTCCAGGCCAGAATTTCATCGGGCTTCATCATGAGAGCTCCGCACGCGCCAAGCCCACCGGCATTCGCTATAGCAATCGACAACGAAGAAGGGCACGCCCCGGCCATTGGTGCGAGCAAGATCGGGAAGCGAATACCGAGACGATCTGCGAAATGCTGAGCGCGTCCCAACGGAGACGAATACGTTTCAAGAGGCATCACAAGATCCCAAGTGTTTTGCCGGCGAGTTGTGGCTGCTGGAAGGAAAGGTGCGATCGTCAATATCGGTTCCATCCAGGCCGCCAAAGCTCTTCCCGGACGCACCCATTATGCGCCCGCCAAACTGGGGCTCGAAGCACTGACGCGCAACCAGTCAGCTGAGATGACGCCGCGGGGCATTCGAGTGAATTGCGTGCATCCTGGACTAATCGACACCGACATGACAGCGTGGGTCATGAAACGGCCGGATTTGCTTCCTGGCATACTGGCATAGATCTCGCTCGGCCGTGCGGGCGAACCCCGCGAGATTGGCAAAGTAGTCGCCTTTTTCGCATCCGACGACGCCAGCCACCTGACGGGTCAGTCGATTCACGTTGACGGCGGCTGGGTTGGCAAATAGGCGCCGGGCAAATAGGGACAAGTCAATGAGCATCAGACTGATCGATCTCAGCATGGAAGTCTACAAAGGGATGATGACGTATCCTAACGTCGCAAAGCCGGTCATTGTCGAGATGGAGACGCACCGGGAGATGGCGCAGAGCATTGGCACAGACCGGTATGGCGTCGATGAGATCACCAATCACTGCATGATTGTTACCGGCGATCACATCGGGACCCACATCGATTCGTGGGGGCATGTGAAGCCCGACGCGCCTCGCGCCGAGGGCATTCCCATCGACCTATGTTATGGCGACGGTGTAGTGCTGAATCTGACCCACAAGGCGGCTGGCGACGAAATTACGCCTTCCGATATCGAAGAGGCCGAGCGCAAGCTTGGCGGGTATAAGATTAAGGCCCTCGATATCGTGCTGCTCAGGACCGACGCGGCGAAACGGCGGTTCGAGAAAAGCTATCTGACCGACCATCCGGGAATGACCAAGGAGGCGGTACATTGCCTTCTGGATCGCGGGGTAAAGGTGATGGGAATCGACGCCATTGGCTTCGATCCGCCGGTCGCAAAAATGTTTGAGCGCCAGAAGTTTTGGGAAGCGCACCGTGTGATGCGCGAACGGGAATATTATCACCTCGAGAACTTGTGCAATTTACACGAGATCCCCGCGCCTCATCACTCTTTCACTGTGAGCGTTTTGCCAATCAAGTGGCGCGGAGCTTCGGCAGCGCCCGTCCGGGCTGTTGCAATCGTTCAGAAATAGCTCGGCATTAGCCCCCTAGTCTAACTTCGTCACAACCGCGGTCGTGGCTCGGAAACGAAGCTTGTGGATTCAACTGTTTGGCCGAGCCGCGCACGCTAGTAAGCGGTCCGGTGACGAAGTTCGGCTAGTCCCGCGGACGGTAATCGAGTGGCAGGTAGCGCGCACGCTGAGATCCTCTTATGGAAGCGCATCTGACGAAGGTACTGGAGGCAGGTTCACTTTCCACGATTCTTGTAACGATGCTCGACAGGCCCTCGCGACGTTCCTGGAATAGAGCGCCAGGCTACCCTTGGTGCAGCGGCGATTATCCGAGCAGTGAATAAAGTCGCGAAGTGCAATGAAAACTGAATCCTGGGCTACTAAGGCCAGCTGGCCGTTCACGATTTGATCGAGCTCCTGCCGCTTCTGCTTGCGGGTCTGTTGCGGCAAATCGAGCTGAGCAACTGCCGCCGTCAGTGTGGCGAGCTGTTCATACAGTTCAAGGCGCTTCGTAGCAAATGGCTTCTGCGCCTCTATTTCGGCGGCGTTTGCCTGCTGCCTGGCGGTTTCGTGAAAAATCCATACGCTCCATAAACCGCCAGCCACCAGCGCGATGATGCCAGCGAGCTTTGTGGCGGCATCCCAGTCCCGTATTTTCAGCGACGGTCCAATACTATCCGGCATAAGCGCTGACTCCCTGTTTCAATCCGGAGGAATCTAAGAGCGTAAGTAAACGTCCGTTCGTGATGGTAAACCATGTCCTCATACTTGTCCTCACCAGTAATTGTGAAGATTCGACAAGGTGGAGGCCCGCGGATTCAGAGCAAAAACCGCGATTTCGATGCAAGTTGCCTTTCGCCACGATATGCTAATCGGAGCGGTGGAGTTCGCCTAAACGCCGGCGAGCCGGCCAATGACTCCTGCTCGGGATGAGGAGGAGCGCGTTCGCCTCCCACCTAACCCGATACAGAGATCCAGGAAAAAGCAGATGGTGTCTGGAACCGTGGCGGAGGACGGGTTGGGATCGGGCGACCCCTCCGATAGCAAAGGTGTTATCCAACTTGTCGCAGACGTCGCATCACACCACGAAATATCCGCGCTCGAGCCCATCCTGCAAGTCTGTAGATCAGCCGCAGCGCGTCAGGACCTCAGTGTCGCAGTGCTCGGCCGCTTTAATGCAGGTAAGAGCAGTTTCCTGAATCATCTGGTCGGGCGGGATGTGCTCCCAGTTGGAGTTATTCCCGTAACCTCTGTCATTACGGAAATGCTTTGGGGACCAACAGAGAGGGCGGAAGTCCATTTTCTCGACGGCCATACCGAGTCCGTGCCCCTTGATAGTGTTGCTGAATTCATCACCGAATTGAAGAACCCTGAAAACGGAAAGCGAGTGAGCACGGTTTGTCTATATTTGCCTGACCTCGAAGACTATAAGGAGCTTCGATTTGTTGATACGCCGGGCTTAGAAAGTGTCTTTTCTCATAACACCGAGTCATCACTGGCCTGGGCGCCGAACGTCGATCTTGCGCTGGTCGCGATCGGCGTCGATCCTCCGCTCGCCCACCAAGATCTAACGCTTATTCGGAAACTGTTTAAATACACGCCGAAAATTTGTGTCCTACTGACAAAAGTCGATGTTTTGACGGAAACGGAGCACGATGAGGTTCTGCAATTTGTGCGGAAGCAGCTGAAGAGAGTTTTCGAGCAGCAGATTGAGGTGTTTCCCTATTCCACGCGGCCGGGTTTCGAGTCGTTGAGATATGAGCTTCGCGAGCAGTTGATCGATCAAACGCTCCATACGATTCGCGATCAGAAGCGCCAGATTGTGGCCCGCAAACTTCAGACCTTGCTCGGCGAATGCGCTGATTATCTCGAGTTAACACTGCGCTCGGCTACCATGATTGACTCGGAAAGGCAGCAACTCCGGACTCTGGTGTTCAGAGAGCGCGCTGCGATCGCCGACACAAAACTGGAACTGCAACTGATAGCCAGGCACAATACCGGCACAGCCAGGAGTCGAGTGGAAAAGATACTAGCTCCGTATGAGAGCCGGGTTGCATTGGAACTTGCCGCGGCGCTCGAGCACGAGTATCGAAGTTGGAGGCTGTCGTTCAAGGGACTGCTCGAGAGATTCGAATCGTGGCTCGGCGAGGCACTCACCGCTCGGCTAACAGAGATATCCTCCGCTCATCAATCGGATTTTCTCGCACCCGTTCGAGACGTTCAACGGCAGTACATGCGCGTTCTACAGGGTTTTCGCGATCAACTTTCGCAGCGCACGATGAAATTGCTTGGGGTCCCGCTTCGAACGACAGAAACGGAGATTGAGGCGGAACCCCCGAAAACTCCTGATATCAATATCGGCCACGTATTCGATCACAATTGGGAGCTGTTGTCGCCGATCATTCCTGTGCAGTTATTTCGCGCCGTGGTGAAACGCCGGTTCTTACGACGGGTGAATGATGAAACATTCAAGAATCTCTCCCGGCTGACGGCGCAATCGACGGACGTAATCGCTGCTGCGATCGCTCAAACACAGCAAGTCGCGCAACATAGGCTCGAAGACTTCGTCAACACGGTAGAACATCTGACGGCATCTTCGGCAACCCGCGCGCCGCAAATTCAAACTGACCTCGAACGTGTACGACGAGCGCGCGCATCGCTACCAGCAGAACGGCGGTAATGAACCTACTCGGACCGGATGTAGGAAGATCGATGCCTCGAAATTGTCAAGTCGCGCGGGTCGTTGTAATCTAGGGTGGGCGGTGGAGTTCGCCGTTGCCTGCCGTGCCCCGCGGCCAATGACTCCTGCGACGAGAGAATTCGTATGTGGCGAGTTATGAGCAATCCGCGACCTTCCTTCTCTGCTGCTTACCACACGATTTCGCGTGCGGCGAAGAGCGGTCTCATCCTACTGTTGATTCCGATGCGGAGAAGCTTACCTGGGATGTCCATCTGAACCGCGCCAAGCAAATACATGTCATGCTTTACCCGGAACAATTCAACGAACCGCAGAAATCCCGCTTGATCGCGAGCGCCAGTTACATCGACAAGCTACTTCTCGAAATCGAGCAAATCCTCTCGGCGTCCGAATCCGGTGGCTTTCCGAGATACAAGAGCCCCTTGGCCCCTGTCCAGGTGCGTGTCGTCCACGACTACATCCGGCGCTTGAGGCAGCAGATCGTCCGTGTTCTGGCCGATTTGGACGTCGCGCTTCCCGAACCGCGCTTTGACTCGACTCATTCAATTCGGGTGACGCTGCAATTCATCGAAGTGGCTCTCGAAGAGATTGGCCCCGAACGGCTGATCGGCTACGGTTCGGTTCCTCAGTCGCTTGTAAAACCTTTAGCTGGGGGAATCCAGGAGATGAAAGGGATTGTTCGCCAGTTGGATTCCTATCTCAGCCAGCGGCTCGAATCCGATTTATCGAACCGTCTCCTTCAGCTTCGAGAAACGGACGGAGATGCCGGCCTTCTCAAAAGGCTAGGAGCCATTCTCGAGCGGCATAGCCTGGTCGAGTTTCGCAGCCCCCTGGCGCAATTGCTGGAGAAGATCGAATTCCCAACTTATGAGATCGCCTTTTTCGGCCGCGTGAACACCGGCAAATCGTCCCTGTTGAACGCGATCATGGGTGTCAACCTACTTCCGGTTGGCGTCACGCCGATCACCGCTGTACCTACTCGCATTAAGAATGGGTCGGCTTCGCAGCTGCTGGTGTGGAGCGCCGAAGGACGATTTGCCAAATATGCCATCGACCGCCTTCCTGAATTTGTCACGGAAGTTCAAAATCCAAGCAACGAAAAGCGCGTCGTGCGCTTACTCGTCGAAATCCCCCTGCCGATGTTGCCCGAAGAGGTTTTGCTGGTGGATACTCCGGGCCTCGGCTCGCTGGCGTTAGAGGGAGCGGCCGAGACGCTCGCGTATTTGCCGCGGTGCGACTTGGGCGTTGTCCTGGTTGATGCGTCTGCGAACCTTCAAGTGGAAGACGTTGCGACGGTTGATGCCTTGCAAGCGGCGTCAGTTCCCGCTCTTCTGGTGCTCAGCAAAGCCGATCTCATCCCGGAACCGGATCGCCAACAACTTCTTGAGTACACCCGTACTCAGCTTGCTCGGCAGCTCGGAATGGAGGTTGACGTTGCGCTTCTGAGTAGTCGGCGCGAACTCAGCTCTTTGCTCGAGGAGTGGGTGGCCAATCAGATCGCACCCCGGACAGCCGATGCGCGGCGGTTATCTCGAGTATCCAATCAGCGCAAGACTCGGTCTTTGGCCCGTCACATACTGGATGTGCTTGAAATGTCGGTAAAGACAAGAAGCATTCATCTGGGCTTTTCGGATGACATCAAGAAGGCGGAAGTGCAGTTGCGCAATGCAGCCAGCGCAATCGAAACCGCCCGCGAGCATTGCTTTCAGGTGTCCGATTCGATTCGGAACGGCGGGGAAACGGCTTTAGACTGGCTTACCGAAAAAGGGATGGCTTTCTGGGACAAAAATCCTGGCTCTTCCTATCTTGACCAAGCGTGGGTCGCGAAAACTGTAAATCAATTTGCGCAGGAAGAAGCAGAGCATCTTGCCAGTCTCATTCAAAAAACCGCCCACGACCTTACGGAGGCTCTGGACACGGCAGCCTCCGTGCTGTCTACGGGAGAACGGGAAGACCGCTTTAGTCTGCATGATCTCGTCAAGGACATGTCGCCCGCTGAGTTTGCATCCGATCCCGTCCACTTGTCAAAACCTCCATCGCTCATACTGTCCGCCGGATTGGCACGGCGGTCAATGCGCCGTCAATTGAAGAAACAGCTCGAAGTTGCTATCGTCAAATTCCTTGCATCCTACGGCCGTACGCTCGAAACCTGGCTTCGCAGCACTCTCGACAATCTCGCCCGAGAGTTCGAAACGCATGCCGATATCTATCGTGCTCAGTTACAGAGATTGACAGCGGGAGCAGTCTCTCAAGAGAATGTTCCGCCTGAACGCATCCGGGAGGACGTGAAATTCCTCAGACAAGCGCTCGAGCTGGAAGAGGCTGAAGAGCAGGTCCAACCTACTGCAAGGACCTAGTAAGACTAGCCAACAAATGGATTCGCGAAGCTATATTTTCATCTATCCACTGAAGACGAATGCCGATATTCCCGCGGATTTTCCGCAAGACCTTCGGAGCTCTCCTTTCGAGACCGGCGTCTTTCTCCCGCAGGACGATTCGAACTGGTTCACCAGGCCGCCGCGGTATCCGGCGCGCCTGCTGTTGCTCGAAGACCGGTCTCTCCATATCGTTCCGCATCCGGCATCAGGTCATTCGGCAGTCAAGATTAAACTTGACGAGCTTCTTCAATTGGAAACCGGGCACATTCTGCTGCTCGGCTGGATGAAATTCACGACACGCGGAGGCGTTCAAGAGCTTGCCTATAACACGCGAGCCAGCCGGCCGCTCGAGAGCTTTCTGATTGAACTGAAGCGGCGCTGGCTGGGTGCTTGGCCGCCGATTCACAACGTGCAAAGCTTGATCTGTGGCGAAGGTCTCGACATCAAATTCAGAAACCTGTTGCACTTTGAGCTCGATGGAGACGAGACAGCTCTTATCCAGTATTTCGAGGCGCCCGTGCCGATTGAGAAAAAGCTATTGTTCTTCCGAAGAAAAAACTGGCGGCCGGGAAACCTCGTTCTGCTGACGTCCATGAACCGGCTCGTGTGGATTACGGATCAATATAGGCAGCGGCGGGAATTGTATGGCACTATCAGTTTTTCTGTGCCAGTTTCATTGCTGCGAAACTGCAGGATAGAAGGCCAGGACGGCCACCGGCATCTCGAGCTCTTCTTTACCGCCGGAACCGCTTGGCGTATTCGGGTCGATGAGGCGCCGGATGAGAGTTCTTCCTTTTGCCACGCTCTGAATAGAACTTGTCAAGCCGCCGCCGTCCGAGCAGCCCAAGATACGATTGGCTAGGAGAAGCGGCTCCCGGTTCAGCATGGCACGACCACGGTTGCATATGCCCGATGGTCCTTGCTATCCTCAAAAAGTTCCGTCGCTTTTTCGAGGTGCCGCATGATAAACATCGCCAACCCTATCCTTCCTGGAAGACCGCGGCGCTCGTTAGGGCCGCAGGCTTGAGCGCTTGTCAGTTTATTCGTCTAGTGTGAACTGCAGGGCAATCGGCTAGATCCCAATCAGCTCGAGTCACGCCTTCCTTCGGAAGCCGTTTCCTCCACAATCATCAAACTGTCTCGTCGTATGGCGCTTCCTGCTCTCAATCGCAGGATGATTGCTTGGGTTTCTCGCGAATGGAACTAGTACGCACACATGTCTATATGTTGTCCAAAACTGATACTCGAAAAGCAATCCTAGACGTGTTCACCTTTCTGTTTCGTCACTGGAGACGTTGGCCGAAAACCGTCTTCGCGATCAGCGTCAGCATGACACTTGCCACCATTGCCGATCTTCTGCTGCCGGTGTACTCGGGTCGTCTCATAGATGCGATCGCCGTGTCAAAGGCCTCGAGGATCGAGTCGCTCCATAAGGCTGAAACTGCTGTTGCTGTCATGGTGGGGTTAGGCCTACTGCTGATCGGCGCTCGCTACGTGGCCTTCATGGCGATTACGCGTTTGACTGTGCAGCTTATGTCGGACATCGCATCGGAAGCCTTTTGGCGGCTACAACGGCTGTCAACAGATTGGCAAGCCAATAATTTTGCGGGTTCAATCGTACGCCGCATCACGCGAGGCATGTGGGCCGTCGATCTTATGGATGACACACTGCTGCTTGCCTTACTTCCGGCTTTCGTCGTTCTTGCCGGCTCGGCATTGGTTCTGGGCATGCGTTGGCTGAGCGTTGGATTTCTCGTTGTCGTCGCGGCAACTTGCTACGTCATTGCTTCAATCATGCTCTCGGTCGCTTACGTTGCGCCGGCAGCTCGCTTGTCGAACGCCCAAGATACTCGGGTTGGCGCGGCTTTGGCCGATTCCGTCACCTGCAATCCAGTGGTAAAATCCTTCGGCGCCGAAGCGCGAGAAGAAGCACGGCTCCATCGCGTTTTGGAAAAGTGGAGAGGGCGCACCTTCCGCCATTGGACGTTCGGGACGCGCAGCAGCGGAGCGCAACTGGCCGTCTTGCTGGTGTTTCGGACGCTTATTACGTTTTACGCAGTGCTGTTGTGGTGGCGTGGGCTGGCCACAGCCGGTGATATGGCTTTTATCCTGACCAGCTACTTCGTCGTGCACGGTTACCTGCGCGACGTTGGACAACACGTCGCGAATCTGCAGCGGAGCGTCAATGAAATGGAGGAGATGGTATCCCTCCAATCGGAACCGCTCGGGGTAGTCGACCGACCCAATGCGCAAGCTCTGAGCGTCCCCCACGGAGCAATCGTATTTGAACGCGTGAGCTTTACCTACGGCCCAGAGTTGAATCCACTTTTCATCGATCTTTCTCTGCGCATCTCACCCGGTGAGCGCGTGGGCTTGGTAGGCCACTCGGGCTCCGGCAAAACCACGTTTGTCAAACTTCTCCACCGGCTCTACGACGTGACTGGCGGCCGCATTCTCATCGACGGGCAGGATGTTTCGCTTGTCCGGCAACAGTCTCTACGTGCTCAACTGGCACTGGTGCCGCAGGAGCCCATCTTGTTTCACCGCTCGCTTGCCGAAAACATCGCGTACGGGCGCCCCGAAGCGACACGAACTGATATTGAGGAAGCGGCATGCATGGCCAACGCGCATGAGTTTATCAGTGCTCAACCAAAGGGATATGCGACGCTTGTGGGGGAGCGCGGAATAAAACTTTCGGGCGGCGAGCGCCAGAGAGTAGCGCTCGCGCGGGCGTTTCTGGCCAACGCCCCCATTCTGGTGCTTGATGAAGCAACCTCCAGCCTCGACTCGGAATCGGAAGCAGCCATACAAGAAGCCATGGAGCGACTCATGGTAGGCCGGACATCCATTGTAATTGCACATCGTCTTTCTACTGTGAGGATGCTCGATCGTATCCTTGTTTTCGATCATGGTCAGATCATTGAGGAGGGATCACACGACAGGCTTGTTCGGAGGCTTGGAGGAACGTATCAACGCCTCTTCGAGAAACAGGCGATGGGACTTATTACAGATTCGGCGTAAAAAGATGACGTGCTGGCTCTCGGGACAGGCGTAGCAGTCTCGATCCTTGCGCCGCCGGCCGCGAGCTTCAGAATGGGAGAACGGTCATCATGGATCACATCACACTTCGAGCGCTAACGAATTGGCAAAACTTCTACGAGATCGTCGGCTCATCGGCCGGAGCGCTAACGGGTCTTCAATTTGTCGTGATCACCCTTATCACGCAGGCCAGGGCCGCCGGCAATATCCGTGACATCCACGCCTTCGGTACGCCGACTGTCGTCCACTTTTGTACCTCGCTGGTGATTTCTGCTCTCATGAGTGCACCTTGGCAAACGTTAGCGATCCTTAGCGGCTGTCTTGCAGCCGCCGGGGTAGCCGGTTTAGCATACTCGTTCCGGGTTTTTTGGCACGCTCGCAAGGCAACGTATACGCCAGATGTTGAGGATTGGGTCTGGTATCTTGGCATCCCGCTGATCGCCCATCTAGCGTTGCTATGCGCTGCCGCGCTGATCTGGTGGAACCTCAGGAGTTCGCTAGCCATCGTCGCGACAGACGCAATCGTGTTTCTTCTGTTAGGTGTGCATAACGCCTGGGATACTGTTACCTTCATAGCCGTTCGTCACGTAAAGTCATCGACGCCGGGCGAAACAAAAGATCCCATCGAACGCACCCCAATGTAGCGAACGTGCAATTCGTTGTCGGAACCCTATTTGTCGACCATCAGAGTGCGAAAATACAAGAAGTGATCGGTGCTCGCGTACGGTTCCGCTTCCACACTGAACTCAATGACTTCCTGGCCCTCCAAAAACGGGACACTGAATTCGAGCACGTCGCAGGGGCAACCGACAGCATAAAACATGTCATCGAGTCTCTAGGCGTACCACACACCGAGATTGGGCTGATTACCGTAAACGGAAATATTGTTTGCTCATCTAAACGACTGGCAGAGGGCGACCATGTCCATGTCTTTCCCCATACAACGCCGGTGATTCTGGAACGTCCTCAATTCGTAATTGACGGCCATTTAGGCCGTCTGGCGGCTTACCTCCGAATGCTTGGCTTCGATACTTGGTACGACCGTTATGCCCACGACGCGCTCCTCGCAGCGATCGCCAGCGGTGAACAACGCTTCTTGCTAACTCGCGATGTCGGACTCCTCAAACGGCGTGAGGTTGAGGCGGGATACTGCGTTCGCTCAGATAAACCTCACGACCAGTTGCGCGAAGTATCAAACCGGTTTGCTTTACATTCGCAATTCATGCCTTTCTGTCGCTGCATGGATTGTAATGGGCGCCTCAGCCTGATATCCAAGGAGGAAGTGATCGATCTGCTCCCTCCGCACACGCGGGAAACGAAAACCGCATTCAGCCGCTGCCTACAATGTGGCAAGGTATTCTGGCGCGGTTCGCATCACGCTCGGATGCTCGGATGGATTCAAGACCTAACGGCTGCCTCATCGAATTTTGGGAGCATGGCAATGCCCGCCGCTATGAATGCGCTAGTTCGTGACGGCTAATATAGCCGATAATATGAAACTATTGGATCCATCTCTCAATTGCTCTAACGCAGCAGCATCTCGGGTTCCTCCGGACGAGTTACCCGGGCTGCGCTTCTGCTTGAGGTTGGATTGGGCTCTACCTCTCGAAAGGAGATTGCTATGACGACTATCGTCGTTAACGGAGTGAAGCGCGAGATTCAAGCGCCGGTTGACACGCCTTTGCTTTACGTCTTGCGAAACGATCTCGAACTTTCCGGCCCTCAGTTTGGTTGTGGGCTCGCGCAATGTGGAGCTTGTTCCGTCCTGCTCAACGGCAAGGAAGTGCGCTCTTGCATTACCCCTGTGGCGGCCGTGACCGGTAAGGAGGTCACCACCCTAGAGGGTCTTCCGGCGCGATGGGCCAAGCAAAAAGGCCTTTCCGAAGCAGACGCGGCCAGGACTCTTCATCCCGTGCAAGAGGCGTGGATCGAGGAGCAGACGCCTCTGTGCGGGTTTTGTCAGAACGGCATGATGATTAAAGCCACCGAACTGCTGGAACGCGTTGCGTCACCCACGCTCGCAGACATCAAGGAGGCATTTACAACGTCTGGACCTTCCCCGCACCTTTGCCGTTGCGGAAGTTATACGGCAATCATCCAGGCTGTGCAACGCGCTGCCACTCGAATGGCGAGAAGGAGCGACTCATGATTGCGAATCAGAAGGAAGCGGTGAGCAGTCCAACCGATGTTTTCGGGGCATCCCTTTCGCGCCGTGGTTTTGTCAAAGCTGGCGGCGCACTGCTGGTCGGCTTCGGTATGGCCACGGCGGATGGCATGCAGAGAACCGACGCAGATGTGAGCGGCAACACGCTAAATCCGGCTCTACCGGAATCGTGGATCGAAATCCATGCCGACAACACCATCTTGGTTCGCGTAGGCAAGCCGGATTTCGGCACGGGGACCGTGTTTACCGCATACCGGCAGATTGTGGCGGAAGAGCTCAGCGTACCATTCGAAGCCATTACGACGGTCATCTCGGGTGACACGGATCGCACGCCCGACGGCAGCGGCGCTTTCGATTTTCTCGGACGCGGCATGCCGAATATCCGAAAAGCTGCCGCATATGTACATCAAGCGCTGCTCGATTTAGCTTCCGAGCGACTCGGGGTACAAAAGGATCAGCTTGCCGTGAAAAACGGTATTATCTCCGGCGGCGGCAAGAGCTTGTCTTATGGGGAACTGGTCAAGAACCAGAAGTTGAACCTCACGATACCTGTCAAGGGCGATTTGACGACTTTAATGGGATTGACCGTAGAGGGAAATCCTCCGCTCAAGCCTGTCAGCGAGTACACCATCATCGGTCGGTCTTTTCCCAACTCCGTGACCGTTTCAAAAGTCACCGCCAAGGAAACATGGGTTACTGACGTGCGCCTCCCGGGCATGCTCCATGCGCGCATGGTGCATCCGAAGACGCTGGGCTCTAAGCTCGTTTCTGTAGGCCCTCTGGACAAGGCTCGTTTCCCGAACACGCAGGTCGTTGTAAAAGGAAATCTGGTCGGCGTGGTTGCACCCACGGAATGGGAAGCCATCAAAGCGGCGCAACAAGTTTCATCAGGCACAAAGTGGACGGAGTGGAAGGGACTTCCCGGCAATCAACGTCTGTTCCAATTCCTGAAGGAAGATGCGGATTGGAAAACCACTCCTGCCGCCACGAGCGACAAATCCAAGGGCGATGTGGCTTCCGCGCTTGCGAACTCGTCCAAAAAGTTTTCGGCGACGTATCAGCTTTCGTACCTGAAGCACGCACCGATTGGGCCAACGATGGCAGTAGCCGACGTTCGTTCCGACGGAACCGTATATGTCTATACGCATACGCAGAACCCTCAAGCCCTGCGCGGCGGTATCGCGCACATGCTCTCCACTTCTGTAGACCACGTAGTCGTGCGTACGTTCGCGGGGCCCGGTCACTATGGCCGATCGAACGGCGGCAACGCCGGCGCGGAGGACGAAGCTGTAATTTTGTCGAAGGCCGTAGGCAAGCCCGTTCGAGTGCAGTGGATGCGACAGGAAGATTTCCAGTGGTCCACGCAATCGTCCGCGGCATTTTCGGAGGTTGAGATCGGCCTTGATGCCCAAGGCAATTTAACTGCGTTCCAGATCGATCACTACATGCCTGCGATGCAGGACGACCGCCTGGTTGGTGCAATACTGGCTGGTCTTCCTACAATACCCGCACCCAATGAGAAAGGCTCTCTGTTCGGGTTGCGGAATGCTCTGCACGACCCCTGGATCTACGACGGAACGCCGGCCGTGCTGGAACGCGCTTACGGAACGGACCAGATCGGGCAGAAGGCCTCGCCGCTCAATGTCGGGATGCGCGATCACAGCTTGAGAACGCCAGGGCAGTACCAGCAGAACTTCCCGCGCGAGCTGGCTATGACCGAGGCTGCAGTGCTTGCCGGAATGGACCCCCTTCAGTTTCGGATTCAACACGCGCGCGAGAAGCGCGCCATTGGAGTGCTCGAATCTGTTCGGGAGGCTTCGGGCTGGGAAACGCGTTCGGCGCGCCCGACCGTTAACAGCGGTGTGAGGCGAGGCCAAGGCATATCGACCCTATTCCGGGCTGGAAGTTACTGGGCGTGCGTGGCGCATATTGCCGTCGATATGACCAGTGGAGCGATAAAAGTGGAAAGGATTACGGTCGCAGTAGACCCAGGGCTTGTCATCAATCCGTTACAGTTGAAGCGTCAGGTGGAAGGTGGCGCGGTCATGGGAGTCAGTATGACGTTGCTGGAGGAAGTGCCGTTCGACGAGAGCGGAGCGGCCGTGAACGACTGGCGAACCTACCCAATCGCGACAATGGCCGATCTTCCGGAGATCAAAGTTGTTCTCATAAACCGGCCTGACGTTGGGAAGTACGGCCAGGGTTCTGAGGCTGCCAATGCTCTGGCTGCTCCGGCCATCGCCGGAGCCTTGTTGGATGCCACCGGCAAGGTTGCGCGTCGGCTTCCCCTAAAGCCGGATTACGTCCGTCCGCTGCTGAGAGCTTGAGAACGAAAACGATAGCTGCGATATCGCCGTTCTGGGGATGTGGCCGCTAGTGTACACACGTGCAGTGACAGACGGTAGTATTCCGCATCTATGTTCGTTCGACTGAAGCCTCGTGAAAATACCGCCCAGCCTGGGGACGAAAGAGAAGCCAGGCAATCACGGCACAGAACAAACAATGGATAGCAAGTTCAGGGAACGCGCGAAAGGCGCTAAGAATTACGTGAAATGCGATCCAGGCCAGCGCGACCCAACGCGCCCAGTTCTGGCCGCGGAGAATAAATGCTCCACAGACAATCGCCAATAACTCGGTGAGTTCGATCCATACGATGTCGTACTCAAACACATCCCTCGCCAGGAACTCGGTCAAGTGGTAAACGAAGCCGATGGTACCTACTCCGATGTACAACCATCCGAGGATCGCGACGGAGAAGGGGCATTTGTTCCGATTCATGGCAGCACCTCCAGCACGGCCTCCTGCCCTCTCGGCGGACGGGGTGCAACGTGAATTGCAACATCAAATATACCAAGCATCTTGAACGAGCTGGTGTGATGCGGAGCAAGGAAGTGAACGGCTATCTCACTATGGGTGAAGACCAACTAAAAGCTTATGGCGATTTTTCGCTCTTGCAGACCGATTATGGAATCCGCCTCGTTTCGTTCGCGGGCGGTGCTCTAAAGGTGAAGGATGAGCTGAAGTTCACCTTCGACCTGTTGGCCCGCCGGGTGAAAGAGTGAGACAATTCAGGCGCGGAGGTCGGCATGTGCCTAGCTATCCCGGCTAAAATTCTTGAGCTGCTGCCCGATCAGCCCGGCGGAGCGCTCGTGGATGTGGTGGGTGTTCGCCGCAAGGTGGATGTTGGCTTGCTTGAAGCTGATGCCTTGCTGCCGGGCGATTGGGTCTTGATCCACGTCGGATTCGCATTGAGCAAAATTAGCGAACAGGACGCGCTCGATCAAATGCGCATGCTGACGATGCTCGGTGAAAGTGAGGCAGCCGTGCAGGAGGTGCGAGGGTACGGCCTGGACGAGCTCGCCTCGCCGGAAGGTGGAGGCTCATGAAGTTCGTAGACGAATTCCGCGAACCTGAGCTGATTTCGAGAACTGCCGCGGAGATCCGAAGTCTTGCCGATCCTGGCCGGCATTACCGCATGATGGAGGTCTGCGGTGGTCACACGCACGCGATCTATCGCTTCGGCCTGAAGGATTTGCTCCCCGACAATATCGAACTCGTTCACGGACCCGGCTGTCCAGTTTGCGTGCTGCCGATGGGCCGAATCGACGATGGCCTCTTGATCGCGGAACGACAGGATGTGATCTTTACCGCGTTCGGCGACATGATGCGCGTGCCAGGGACGAAAGGGAGTCCATTGGAGTATAAGGCACGCGGCTTGGATATTCGAATCGTCTATTCTCCTGCGGATGCTCTCAAGCTAGCGCGAGCCAATCCCGGCCGGCATGTGATGTTTTTTGCGATAGGATTCGAGACCACAGCCCCGTCGACGGCGCTGACACTCATGCGTGCCAAGGCCGAGGGTTTGAAAAATTTCTCGGTGTTCTGCAATCACGTCACCATCATCCCGGCGATCCGGGCAATTCTCGATTCGCCCGACATGCGCATCGATGCGTTCATTGGACCCGGCCACGTATCGACTGTGATCGGATGCCGCCCCTATGAATGGATTGCAAAGACTGAGAACAAACCGATCGTGGTCTCGGGCTTTGAGCCTCTCGATGTTCTCCAATCCGTTGTCATGCTGCTGCGCCAACTTCGAGCGGGAGAAGCCAAGGTAGAAAACCAGTACCGGCGCGTCGTTCCCTGGGAAGGCAACCGGGCCGCGCTCAAAGCGCTGGCTGAAGTATTCGAGCTGCGTCCGTACTTTGAGTGGCGCGGCCTTGGCTTCATCTCTCAGTCCGCGCTCCGCATTCGCGAAAGCTACGCCGAGTTCGACGCGGAACAGCGCTTCCGGATTCCCGGCGTGCGCGTTACCGATCCTAAAGCCGCCCAGTGTGGCGAGGTGCTGAAGGGCGTGTTGAAGCCCGTTCAGTGCAAGCTTTTCGGCAAGGAATGTACTCCTGAGCATCCGGTTGGAGCGCTGATGGTGTCGTCCGAGGGCGCTTGTGCGGCCTATTTCAATTACGAACATCGAAAAACGGCTCCGGCGTTAACCGCTCGGGTCTGAAGGGATGCAACGATGGAAGAGGCCCTTCCCAAAATCCGATTTCGCGATACGCAGATCGAGATGGCGCATGGGGCAGGCGGCAAAGCCAGCCGGCGTTTGGTGGAAGGATTGTTCGCCCCGCTGCTTCTTGGCGCGTCCATGGAGCCTCTCGGAGATGCGGCTCACTTGAGCCTCGACGGAACCCGCATCGCCGTCACGGCCGACAGTTTTGTTGTGAAACCGCTTCGGTTTCCCGGCGGCTCGATTGGAGAGCTTGCCGTAAACGGAACGGTAAACGACCTCGCGGTATCGGGCGCGATGGCCGAAGCGATGGTTGTCACGTACGTGCTCGAAGCCGGATTGCACACCGAAATCCTCGAGGCAGAGGTACGATCGATGGCCAAGGCGGCCCGCCAGGCGCAAGTCGTCATCGCGGGAGGCGATACCAAGGTTGTTGAGCACGGAAAAGCGGACAGCATGTACATCACCACCGCGGGAATCGGCCGTGTGCTTCCGCAAATGAAACTCTCGGCGCAGTCCGTTCGTCCCGGAGATCAGGTACTCCTCTCGGGGCCGATCGGCGACCACGGCATCACAATCCTTCTAGCGCGCGGCGAACTCGATATCGAGGCCGATCTCTGCTCAGACACTCGTTCCGTGCTTCCACTCGTCCAAGCGCTTGCGCGAGCCGTCGGGCCAGGCGTGCGCTGGATGCGGGATCCCACTCGGGGCGGCGTTGCCACCTCGTTAAATGAACTGGCGCGCGATTGTGGGTTGGGCATCATAATTTTTGAAGATCGTTTGCCAATCCGCGACGCTGTTCGTGGCGCCTGTGAGTTGCTTGGCCTCGATCCCCTGCATATCGCGAACGAGGGTCAGTTCCTCGCAATCGTCGCTCCGGACTATGCTGAGGCAGCTCTCGATGCGCTGCATCAAACGCCGGGCGGTCATGCCGCTGTGATCATTGGGGAAGTGCGGCCAGAACCGGAAGAAACGGTGCTCTCTTCGACAGCGTACGGAGGAGTGCGCGTGGTGGACATGCTGGTCGGCGATCCGCTGCCGAGGATCTGCTAGGGACGCCATGCTGAGTGATTGCACACTTGCGTCTCACGTGGAGGAACGGCTCCTTGAACGGAACCGGGTTTTCGAGGAATTCTTCTCGCGGGAAGCGCGCCGCCTCGCCGAAGCTTGCTACGCCATGTCCGAGCGATTTCTCGCAGGCGGACGTTTGCTTGCCTTCGGTAAAGGGCCGTATGCAACGGATGCGCAGCATGTGTCAGTGGAATTCGTGCATCCGGTCATCGTTGGGAAGCGTGCGCTTCCAGCGCTCGATCTATCCTTTCTGTTCGGTCCATGGCTCGATGCCACGCTTCGTCCGGAAGATATCGTGATGGGGTTCGGTCCTCCGGAGGGCGACGCGGAGGTCCACATGGCGATCGAGAGCGCCTCGCGGCGCGGCGCTATGACACTGGCTTTACCAGGAGAGAAGGGGGATTACTGGTTCCGTTCCGTTGCGCCCGATCCTTTTGTGCACCAGGAAATGATTGAAATCCTGTATCACGCGCTGTGGGAGACGGTCCACGTCTTCTTTGAACATCGAGAGCTGGGATTCGACGCCGGCGAGTCCGGTTTTCTCTATCCATTCCTTGGCCGGGAAAAACAATCGGTAGCCGCGACTGTCGCGGAGGTTGCGGAATCTATCCGCATGAAGGTCGAAGACGACGCAGGTCTGCGAGCGCAAGCTGCAAGGGAAGACGCAGCGCAAATCGCCGGCACTGCACTCGCAATCCGCGAACGCGTGGCCCGCAGCGGTAAGTTAATTCTCTTTGGCAACGGTGGATCGGCGACAGACGCAAATGATTGGGCGATTGACTGCGTTCTCCCGCCCCACGGCTACCGCCCTGTACCGGCGATTTCACTCGCCTTCGAGCCGGCCAACATCACGGCAGTTGCCAACGACATCGGCACCGAAGTTATCTTCTTGCGTCAGCTTATCGCGCAAGCCCGCTCGGAAGACGTAGCCATCGGAATATCGACGAGCGGTGGTTCGCGCAACATTATCATGGCGCTTGAAGAGGCTCGTAAGCGGAAGCTGTTAACGGTGGCGCTCCTAGGCTATGACGGGGGAGAGATCAAGCGGCGTGGTCTCGCGGATTATCCGGTTGTCGTCCGATCCGACTACATCCCACGGATACAGGAGATCCAGGCGTCTATTTACCACCTTATCCGCGAATTGATGGAGGATGCACCCTATGGTCAAGCGTGAACTCTACGGCGCGGCTGGCTGCGCCTATACACGGGAAATGCGTGAGTGGCTGGAATGGCGTGGGCGTGATTTCGTCGAATATGACATCGAGACCGATGACGCGGCACTCAAGCGGTTGCGCGAACTAACCAGTGGGCAGCACCTTGTGCCAGTCCTGGTCGAGGACGGACGCGTGACGCAGGTGGGTTGGCGAGGGCGAGGTTGCTATGTGGGTACGGGTGTTGCCTCATGACCTCGGCCCAATCTATTCGCGTGCGTGGCGTAGTGCAGGGCGTTGGATTTCGCCCCTTTGTATTTCGCTTGGCGCAAGCCAATACTTTGGCCGGATGGGTTTTGAACCAAGAAGAGGGAGTTGAGATTCACCTTGAGGGTGAAGAACGCGCTCTCGATGCGTTTCTGCACGATCTAACAGATCACCCTCCGCCCGCCGCCTGCATCACCGCAATCGACATCGAAAACGCAGAGCCATTTGGGCTCAAGGACTTCGTTATCCGCGAAGGCCGCCGCCGGAGTCGTCCCTCCGTTCGCATCTCTCCTGACCTGCCCGTCTGTGATGCGTGCCTTGCCGAGCTGTTCGATCCTCACAACCAGCGCTACGGCTATTCCTACATCAACTGCACCGACTGCGGTCCTCGCTACAGCATTGTGCTGGGTCTGCCGTATGACCGGCATCGAACGACGATGGCGCACTGGCCGCTCGACGAAGCTTGCGCCGGCCAATATCACGATCCCTCCGACCGGCGCTTCCATGCCCAGCCGGTTGCCTGTCCCGATTGTGGGCCGCACTATTTCCTGCTTAGTGGTAGTGAGTTGATCGAGGGCGACGAAGCAAGTATCGCTAAAGCTGCCGAGCTGCTGGGCGCAGGCGCAATCGTCGCGGTCAAGGGATTGGGCGGTTATCACCTTGCATGCGACGCAAGGAACACTCGCACGGTAACCACTCTGCGGAATCGCAAATTTCGCAAGGAGAAGCCATTCGCCGTGATGGCACGGAATCTAAGCGTGGCCCGCAGTCTCGTCGAACTCTCCGCAGAAGCGGAAATGCTGATAAAGTCTCCGGCCCGGCCTATCGTTTTGGCTCCGGCAAAAGCGTACATGGACGGAGTTGCTCCCGAAAACGACGAACTTGGTGTCATGCTGCCGTACACGCCCCTTCATCACCTGCTGTTTGCAGGCGGCGCGCCGGACGTTCTGGTGATGACCAGCGCGAATCGCTCGAGTGAGCCGATCGCCTATGTCGACGATGATGCAACGGAGCGGCTAGCCGGCATTGCCGACGCGTTCCTGATTGGACAGCGCCCGATCGCCCGCCGCGTAGACGACTCGGTGGTGCGCGCCGGCGCCTTCGGCCCGATTATCCTTCGCCGGTCTCGTGGATACGCACCCGCTTCTGTCGCCCAGTTGCCCACGCGCCGGCCTATTCTTGCAGTCGGGGCGGATTTGAAGAATACCGTTGCGCTTGTCGTCGACGGCCAGGCATTCGTCAGCCAGCACATCGGAGATCTCGAACACTACCAATCGCTCCAAGCGTTCAAACAGACGATTGACGATCTTACGTCGATGTACGACGTCTGCTGGGACGATGTGCTGGTCGCCTGCGACAAGCATCCGCAATACCTTTCTGCCCTGCATGCACTCGCGCTTCCCGCCCCGGAAATACAGGCTGTTCAGCATCATCGAGCGCACGTGGCCTCCGTTCTCGCTGAGCGTCAGGCGTGGAGCCAACACGTAGTCGGCGTGAGCTTCGACGGCACAGGCTATGGCGATGACGGCGCCATCTGGGGTGGCGAGTTTTTCGAGGGAAGTATCGAGAGCGGCTTCAATCGAGTAGCTCATCTTCGATATGCCTCGCTTCCCGGCGGCGATGCAGCGGCTCAGCATCCCGTGCAAGCGGCTGCCGGATTTCTAGCTGCATTCGATGGAATGCCCGATCTTGCCAAGGACCCGTTCCGGTTTCCCAGGCGCTTCGATGACTCCTTACAATTGGCTCGCAAAGCCATACGGTCCTTCCCGACCACGTCGATGGGCCGCCTGTTTGATACGGCTGCTGCTTTGCTCGGATTCACGCGGCCAATCAGCTTCGAGGGTCAGGCTGCAATGTGGCTCGAACAGCTTGCGCGGAAAGCCCCTCCAGTCGAGCCGTATGCATTTCCGTTCTCGGGCGCCGAGCTTGATTTTCACCCTCTGCTGCGACGCATCATCGAAGATCGCCTTCGCGGCAGGGAACTGTCCCTGATTGCGCGAGCCTTTCAACGAGGCATAGCCCAAGGATTGTGCGATGCGGTAATGACATTATGTGAAAAAGGGACGAAAACCGTTGTTCTTTCAGGAGGCGTATTTCAAAACGAACTGCTCCTCGAGGACGTGAAATCCCTGTTGGGGCCAACGCGCCTTTGCGTCTGGACGAATCACTTTGTCCCTCCAAACGATGGCGGCATTAGTTTAGGGCAAGCGGCCTTGGTGGCAGCCGCCGGGAGGCAATGCCTCGATGCATGAACTCTCCATTGCAATGAGCATCGTGGACGCTGCCGAGGAAGAATCCGCGCGCCGCGGTGGCGCGTGTGTGAGCGCGGTGTATCTGAGGCTCGGGGCGCTGTCGGGCGTCGTCAAGGAAGCCCTTCTTTCCTCGTACGCTCTGGCTTGCGAAGGAACCGCATTGCAAGACTCTCGTCTCGTGATCGAGGAACTTCCTGTCGTGGTTTACTGCCCGACCTGCCGAGACCGACGATCACTGCCTTCCATACAACGTTTTTGTTGTCCGGTCTGCGGCACGGCAACGGGCGAAGTAGTCCAAGGCAAAGAGATCGAGGTCAGTGCGTTGGAGATCGAGGAATTAGCGTGGAACCCCGGATAGTCGAAGTGCGCCGGAATGTTCTGAAGCAAAACGATCTGGTGGCCCATTCGTTGCGCGACCGATTCCACGCAGCCGGAGTGTTCGCCGTCAGTTTGGTCTCAAGCCCCGGCTCGGGCAAAACCGCGTTCCTCGAAAAAACACTCACATTGGTCGGCCAAAAATACCGAGTGGCTGCCGTCGTCGGCGACTTGGCGACCGAGAACGATGCCGCGCGGCTCGCGAGAAGCGGCGCTCCCGTGAAACAGATCACGACCGGCACGCTCTGTCACCTCGAAGCCGCCATGATCCAGAGCGCGGTCGCCGATTGGGATCTACGTCAACTCGACTACTTGTTCATCGAAAATGTTGGGAATCTGGTTTGTCCATCGTCGTACGATCTTGGCGAAGAGCTGCGCGCCGTGCTGCTTTCAGTCACCGAAGGCGAGGACAAACCCCTAAAGTATCCAACCATCTTCCATAGTGCTGACGTGGCTATCGTCACGAAAACGGATCTGGCAAAAGCCGTGGACTTCGACTGGAATGCCGCTCTCCGCAATATCGAGCGTGTCCGTCCAGGCATGAAGGTTTTAGGCGCTTCGGCAAAGACTGGAGACGGAATGAACCAGTGGCTGGAATTTCTGGCGGACGCGATGACCGCTTGCCGAGAACCGACACGAACGGCCTAAGCTCACGGAGCATGAGTGGTGCGTCGATCATTGGGCTGATCTCTGACACGCATGGCCTTCTACGTCCGTGCGCTCTGGCAGCTCTGCAAGGGTCGGACTTAATCATTCATGCTGGGGATATTGGCAACGCCAAAATCATCGAACAGCTACATGCAGTGGCGCCCGTCGTGGCCGTCAGAGGGAATATTGACAAGGGCGCCTGGGCATCGCAGTTGCCCATGACGGCAGTTGTCGAATCTGGTTCGGCCCTGATATACGTCCTGCACGACGTTCAGCAGCTTGATCTCGATCCGGCTGCCGGCGCGTTCAATTTTGTGATCAGTGGACACTCGCACAAGCCTAGTCGCACCGAACGCTGCGACGTCGTATACGTGAACCCTGGAAGCGCCGGACCGCGACGCTTTCAGTTACCGATAACCGTTGCACGGCTCAATTTAGCTCACTCCCCATGGACGGTTGATCTTATCGACCTGACATGTTTTGAGGCCCAGAGATACGCTCCAAGGGACCGTGAGTTCGCGTGAAAAGCCAAAAAGATGTTTCGTAAGTTTGTGATTGCCGAACTCGGTGTTTTGACCACAGACCCGGCCATTAACAGCGCAATCGCAGAGTGGCCGTTCCCTTCACTTGCGAAGAGCAAGGGCACCTGGCTCGGCACCCTGGATATGACACACTTTTACCCGGCCCCGATGCGGATGGATGAGACCTGCCATGTTCACACGGGTTTTCCTGAGAATCTGCAAAGACCGATGGAGAACATCGTGGATGCTTTCCTCTACTTCGGCCCCGGGGACTCGATGGTGACGGAGCAAATGCAATCCGTCGCGCCGCCCCGAGCCGGTCCACTCAGCCTGAATTCCGAAATTAAGCATGGAAGTGAGCTGGTGTAGGGGGAGACCGGTATCAAGTTGCGATGGCTGGATTGAACTTCGGCGAAGTTGGAATATTCCAGCGCAAGATGTTGTCGAGTAAGGCGCTTCGTGCTTTTAGTCCGCCCCAGCTTTCCGAGAGATGAAGCACCAGGCGTCGGCCGGCACGACCGAGAATGGCTCCGCAGGTCAGCACTTGGGTGCGCAGCGTGGCTGGCTCTTTATAGCTAGGCAAGCCGATTGCGCGCTGGAACTCCGCCAGGAGATTGAAGACCAACAGCACGGCCCGGAAGGCAGCCTCGGTAGCGAAGAACTTCTGCAAGCGGAAGCCATCGGCTCCCAGATCGTGCTTCAGCTCGGCGATTCGATTTTCCACATCTGCGCGGTGATTGTAATCCCGCCAGACTTCCTCGGCGGCTTGCGTCTGGCTGGTTACGAAAATCCGAAACGTGTAGCCCGGCACGTCAATCAGTTTGCGACCGGCGCTAGAGCGTGATTCGCGCACACGTTCACGCACCGCGATGAAGCGCCGCTCGGTTTTCCAACCCCAGAGTTGTAAGCGGAACTCACCGATAGCGTAATTCTCATCCAGAGGCTGCCATTGCTCGACACACTGTGCGGCGCGCTGCACCCACTTGGTCATACGCGCGACTACAATGTAGGGCAGACGGCGCTCTTCTAAAAAGCTGAGCAGTTCGTCATCGAAGAAGCCTGAATCAGCACGTACGACACGAATGGTTTGGCGCTGCTGCCACAGCGCTAGCGCTTCTTTGAGAAACTCGACTACTCCGCGCGCTGGTCCGCAGTTGCCGCTGCGTAACCAGCCATGGAGTAGGAAGTGAGCCTCGGCTAGAACGGCCAGCAAAGGATGATGACTGGGGCGGCCATGCTTGCGTGGGTTGTGTCCCTTGAGCGAGCCCTCCTGCTGTCCATAGCGCTCAAATACGGTAGAATCCAGGTCCAGGCTGTAACCTTCGTTTCGCACCGGCAAGCGCTCGATCTGCCACTCCGTGAGAGGCGCATAGAACTGATGAACTTCTCCCATTCCAAAGCGCCGAAACAGATTGCGGATCGTGTCATC
>JBAUZG010000142.1:0-16395 GCA_049585195.1 Bryobacteraceae bacterium
TCCTGGGGATGACAGTGCGCCGGTGAACTCATGCCCGCCGCAGGAAAAGCACGAGAGCGAGAGCGGTGGCAAATAGGCTCAATGCCAGCGAGGTAAAGAGGAGACCAAAGGGAGAGTAACTCATCACGATGCGGTTCATTCCGGGTTCGAGGGGCACGCCGCGGAAGGCAACGTTGGTGGGCAAGATTGGAACGGGACGGCCGTTGACAATAGCTTTCCACCCGGGATAGAGCGTTTCGGAGGTAACCAAGAAGCTGCGCTCCGGGGCATCCGTTTCGAGTTCGACGCGGTTGTTCTCGTAGCTGATAACCCGGACGGGGCTTGCGCCGGCGCGAACATTCGCCCAGCGCGCGTCGAGCCCTTCGACCACGGTCTGGTTCCTCGGATCGAAACCAGGCTCCTTCACAACTGTTAGCGCCTGCGCTTCGTTCCGCACGGGCCGGAGCCGGCTCGCGAGGTAGAAGCGCGGCATCGGATCGAGAACGCGATACCCGCGCAGCCATTCAAACGGCAAAGGCTCAATATCGCTTCCCGGCGGAACGACGCGTTTCGGCGCTGTGCCGTTCTCGAAGAGGTATCCAACGTTGAGGGCTCGAATCCAAGGCGAGTCCAGGCTGTGAAGCAGTTGCTGCCTGCTCCAGAACACATCACCCGAGTAGGTCATCCGGAGATGGTAGTAGCGGAGGGGAAGAAATGGATTGTCGCCGGTGGCCGACGGTATGTCTTTAATCTCGGTCTGGGAACTTATGCCTAGCTGGCCATTATCGAGAATGTCTATGCGAAGCGGCGGATTCTCGACGCGAGTCCACTTTTCAAGGACGTCAGGGACGCGGTATCCTCCGTCGACCCAACTCTGTGGCGCCACGCGCCAGCCACCGTCCGAGGTGTTGAAGGTCCGATTGCCTCCCATCGCGATCAGGTTCCACGAATTAGCGACAACGAGGAATCCGAGTAGCGCGCCCGGCACATACCGCTCGAACCGGGAGAGCATCAGTCCGGCAATGATTGCCCCGAACATACTGAAGCCAAGCAAGGCGCTTTCTGCATACATGGAGCCTTGTATGAAGTGCGGCAGAAGATGAAAGATGGGCGGATAAACGGGCGTGTTTTCGCCGAGCATCCAAACAGTCGCAATCAAGAAGAGAGCGAGGGAAATCGCTAACAATTTCGACTTACGAAGAAAGAACGGTGCGGCGAGGATGAGCACCAGCGCAAGATGCCCACAGTAGGTGAACATGTACGTGAACTCATAAGGCAGTTTGTATCGCTTATGGTCGAAGGGGGAAAAGATGTGGTAGTAGTTGGGCCAAAAGAACGAAACTAACGCCTCCCAATGAATACCGCCGCCATTTCCTTTCCACTGATAGCGGATGGAGGCGATGCTCCAACTTGAAAGCTGCATAGTGGGCAGCAGTTGGACAGAGGCGATGGCCATGCCGAGGGCACAGGAGGCTGCGAACAAAAGCGGCAGTCTCCATCCGGCTCGCTTGGTCGCGGCGAGCCCCAGGCAGAGGAAACCTGCCATGACCAGTACGACCAGGGTTGTCGCAGGAAAGCCGCACAGAAAGGTCAGGGCGATGCTGGCTGCGAGGACGGCGAACCAGCGGGGCGTGGCATGGTCTGCGAGTTCGATGACGCTCAGAATTGTCAAAGGGAACCAGGCCGCGGAACAGATAGCCCCGACATGCTGGGCCTGCGAAACGAAAAACGGCCCGATCTGATACACCGTTGCGCCGAAGAAGGCGACCCAGGTGGTACAGCGGAGTTTCCTGAACAGCACGAATGCAAACGCGCCGCCCAAGATCATGTGCAGCGGAATGAGCCACTCGAGCCAGTAGAAGAGCTTTTGTCCGCCGCCCCAGTTCGAAATAAGAATGGCAATCCAGGTAAACGGGTAGAAGAGTTGGGCCTGAATATCGGCGTGAATTGGGACGCCGCAATAAGAAAACGGGTCCCAGAGGGGGAGAATATGGGCGCGGGCGCAGGCTGCAATGAACCAGACGAGCGGCAGATGAAACATCTGGATGTCGTAAGGAATGTGAACAGTTCGAAGAAAGAGGTGGCGGCGGTAGAAGATCAAAGGCTGCAAAACAAGTAATGAGAGCGCGAGATAGGGGGAAGAAAGGATGGCGGAAGCGGAATTCCGGGCGGCGGTAAAGTGTGAAGGGTGTTCGGGAGGCGAGGCTCTGCTGACTCTCGTGACCGGCAATGAGAAGCCCTAATTCGAGGTTCTCCTGGAGTCTACCATAGAGAGAAATGCGAGTCGCGCATAGTGCCGTTCACCGGCGAAGTGCGTAGGCCATACGCAATCGACTGCTGCGAAACGGCGTTCATCTGCATCGAACGACTTGTTGTAACCTGCTGAGACTTCAGGTGAGATCTGCAAAATCAATGATTCACGGACAATTTGTAAAGACACTAACTATCTTGGGATTATTAGCGATAGAGGTAACACGGAGCTTCGGCCAAACGGCCGCGCAAGCTCCTGGCCAACCTCCCCCGCCCACGTCCGGCTCGTCGTCGACGGCGCCGCCAGCTCCACCTACGGCTCAGCCCGCGATGTCGCTCTCGCCAAGTCAAGCGCAATTTCAGGAGAGCGTGCCGCAGGGCCAAGCGACTGCCAACCCGATCCCTCTCACGCTCGAAGACGCGATTGCGCGAGGGTTGCGGGCTAACCTCGGGTTGCTGACAAGCCAGCAATCGAACTTGCAGGCGCGCGCGCAGCGGCTTCAGGCTTTATCCGCTCTGTTGCCGACGGTCCAGGGCAACCTTCAAGAAACGGTTCAGCAGACCAATCTGGCGGCACTAGGATTCAGCAAGTTCGGAGGTTTTCCCGGTTTCGCGATTCCGCTTATCATCGGCCCGTTTTCTTACAGCACGGTGCAGGCGCAGGCTAACGTTCCGGTTCTCAACTGGAGCAACATTCAAAGCTATCGCGGCGCCAAGCTGCAAGCGCAGGCGGCGGCGCTTTCGTTACGAGACGCTCGCGATTTAGTCGTGCAGGCGGTGGGGGATGCGTATTTGCAAATAATTGCTTCGGCCGCGCGCGTCGACGCGACGCAGGCGCAGGTGAACACGGCTCAGGTGCTCTACAATCGAGCGAGCGATCAGAAGAAGGCGGGAGTCGCGGCTGGCATCGACGTGCTGCGCGCCCAGGTAGAGCTGCAGCAACAGCAGCAATCGCTTATCGTGCAGAAGAATCAACTCGAGAAAGACAAGCTTACCCTGGGGCGCGTCATTGGATTACCGACCGGCCAGCAGTTCACGGTTGCCGACCCCACGCCGCCGATCCCGCTCGAGGCGGTCAGCATCGAGCAGGCTCTCGCCAAGGCATACGCCAATCGGTCCGACTACAAGTCGGCGGATGCGCAGGTTCGGGCCGCCGAGAAAGCTGCCGAGGCTGCGAAAGCGGAGTGGTACCCAACACTCGGCCTTTCCGGCTATTACGGCGATCAAGGGCCCACGTTCAGTAAATCGCACGGGGTTTTTCAAGTCACCGGATCGTTAAACTTCACGATTTTCGATGGCCGGCGAATCAAGGCCGACGTCCAGCAGCGCGAGTCGGAGCTCGCCAACGCTCGGAACCAGTTTCAAAACCTAAAGGGGCAGATTGATTTCGATGTGCGCAATGCCTTGCTTGATCTGAACGCTTCGAATGTGCAAGTGACTGTCGCCCGCAGCAATTCCCAACTTGCCAATCAGACCTTATCCCAGGCACAAGACCGCTTCGCGCAGGGTGTCGCCGACAATCTCGAGGTTGTGCAGGCGCAGGAGTCGGTGGCTACGGCCAGCCAGAATCTCATCAGTGCTTTATATTCGAACAACATCGCGAAAGTGGAACTGGCGCGTGCCCTGGGACTAGCCGAAGAAGGCATTCGGACCTATTTTGCGCAGCATCCCGAGAAGCCGTAGAGGTGGGCGACCAGAGAGGCCGCCGCGAGCCGAGGACCTGCCCCACTAGATTGAAATTGCGCTACGAGACAATCAGAGAGGCCGACGAGGGTGTTCGAAAAACGAAATTCAGAGACGGCTGAGCCGGAAATCAAGGTAGTGGCGATCGGCGGCAGCTTACGAGTCGATAGCTACACCACGATCGCTTTGCGAATTGCACTTGAAGGCGCTTCCGAAATGGCAGCCGGAACATGTTTGTTAAATCTTCGCGATTTCAACCTGGCATTTGCAGGCCTTGAAGACTCCGATAGCAACCCAGGGATTTTACGTTTGAGGGAACAGGTGAGAGGGGCGCACGGCATCCTTTTGGGAACGCCTGAGTATCACGGCAGCTTCAGCGGCGTGCTCAAGAATGCGCTCGATCTGATGGGTTTCGAGGAATTTGAAGGAAAAATGATCGGGTTGGTGGGAGTATCGGCGGGGCGCATGGGGGCATTCGACGCTTTGAACACGCTGCGAAACGTGGGCCGCGCTCTACACGCGTGGGTGGTGCCGGAGCAGGTTTCGATACCAGAAGCAACGAAGGTATTCAATGGCGGCGAATTGAAAGACCAGGAGACTGTGCAGCGGTTGCGCCACTTAGGCAGCAGCGTAGCTGAGTTCGCCAGATTACATGCGTGCGGGCGTGCCCGTGAATTTGTCGAATCGTGGGAGGCCGCACTGGAAAATCCTGGTGGCTGAAAACGCGCTTTCAGCATCTAATCCCGAGATCCTTATGTCAAAAACAAAGACGCAAACCCATGCGAATGGAGCCAAAGCTGCTCCCGTGCTGCATCAGCGCGCAAACGCAATTCAACACTTCGGGACGGTAGTGAAGCTGCCTATCGGTCTGGACGAAGACGTACTCCTCGAAAGCACGAAGAATTTGAACCAGCTGCTCGCGGACACGATCATGTTGCGCGATCTTTACAAGAAACATCACTGGCAGGTTACCGGGCACACGTTTTACCAATTGCATCTTCTTTTCGACAAGCACTATCAGGAACAGGCGGAACTGGTGGACGAGATCGCCGAACGTATTCAATCGCTCGGCGGCGTAACGGTTGCGGTCGCGCATGACGTGGCGGAACACACCAAACTGGAACGGCCGCCGATTGACCGCGAAGAAGTGCCGGTCCAAATTTCGCGTCTGCTCGAGGCGCACGAGATTATCCTGATGGAAGCCCGGGGATATGCGAAAATCGCGGCGGATCGCTGGGACGACGGAACGAACGACGTGATCGTCAGCAACTTGATTCGGACGAATGAGGCGCAGGTTTGGTTCCTTTCCGAGCACCTGGTCAAGGGCTCAGCGGTGGAAGCGGAGTAGATGAGGGCGGGAAGACCCGGCCATTGGGCGACGCAGGCGTCGCCCCTACAGAGGCAGACGGCAAGACCGTCCGCCCCACCCCGTGGCTCGGTTACTCTTTTAAGACGCAGTAATCTGGTTATTCACCATGAAGATAGTCATCGGAGCGGATCATGCGGGCTACGAAATGAAGGAGAGCGTCAAGGACCATCTCAGGGAGCTTGGGCATGAGGTGATGGATGTTGGGACGAATCATCCAGGTGAGCCGGACGATTATCCCGATTTTGCCGAGCGTGTCGCCAAGGAGATACAGAGTGGAGGGGTGGAGCGCGGAGTCCTAATTTGCGGCAGCGGAGTCGGCGTTTCCGTTGCCGCGAACAAGTTCAAGGGCATTCGCGCCGGCATCTGTCACGACCATTATTCGGCCCGGCAGGGTGTGGAACACGACAACATGAATGTGCTGGTGCTTGGTTCCCGCGTCATAGGCCCAAATGCCGCTGTTGACCTGGTTGATGGCTACATGGGCGCTAAATTTTCGGGCGAAGAACGGCACGTTCGGCGGCTAAATAAAATCAAGGCATTCGAAGAGAGCTGGTGAGCCTGGCCTTTTCCTCCGAACTCTGGCATGTTCATACCGATTACTTGTGAGGACAAGTACGATCTGCCAATGCCCCAGCGAGTTTCGGCGCGGCAGGCAGGACTACCGGCGCCTCCTCTGCCCATATGCTTCATGACTTGACGACGGAACTTCGAAATCCCGCTTCCGGGATCATTGACCGTCTATCCACTGAGGACATGCTGCGCGTGATCAACGAAGCCGACCAGCAGGTGCCCGCAGCAGTTGCGGCGGTAATACCTACTATCGCGCGGGCTGTCAATGAAATCGCCGTTCGGCTCGAAAACGGAGGGCGGCTGTTCTATTCGGGTGCGGGAACTTCGGGTCGGCTGGGCGTGCTCGATGCGTCGGAGTGCGCGCCTACGTTCAATGTGCCGCCGGAGCTGGTTCAAGGAGTAATCGCGGGCGGAGAGAGAGCGCTTCGAAACGCGATTGAAAGAGCTGAAGACGACCCTCAGCAAGGCAGGCTGGATTTAGAAGCTCGCGCGTTTTCAAATGGCGACGCTGTGGTTGGCATTGCAGCCAGCGGCAGAACACCCTACGTATTGGGAGCGGTCGAATATGCCCGTTCGCTGGGCGCGCTTACAGTTGGCTTGAGTTGTACGCAGGATTCGGAATTAGCCCGGGCGGCCGAAATCGCCATCACGCCCATACCGGGACCGGAAATTATCACGGGCTCGACGCGTATGCGCGCCGGAACGGCGACCAAGCTGGTACTGAACATGATCAGCACTGGCGTCATGATCCGCCTGGGCTACGTCTACGGCAATCTGATGGTGAACGTGCAGCCTACAAACAGCAAACTGGCCGATCGGGCCTGCCGTATCGTTGCGGCGATCGCGGAAGTGCCGTACGAGAAGGCTCGGATGCTGCTGGAACAAGGCGGTTCCGTTCGTGCGGCCGTCCTGATGCACCGGTTGAATTTGAGCCGCGAAGAAGCCGAACTGCGGCTCAAGGAAGCAAAAGGAAGCCTTCGCCGGGCGCTGGGTGAGAATGAAGAGAGCGCCGATCGGCGCCAAGCAGATTGCTGACGCTGCTTACCCCGATCACATTACCTAAGACAATGGACAAGTTTCGTATTGTGGGAGGCGCCCGGTTGGAGGGCGAACTTCCCGTTAGCGGCTCGAAGAATTCGGCCCTGCCCGCGCTCGCAGCCTGCCTTTTGACGGCGGATGAGGTTACACTGCGGCGAATTCCGCGGGTGCGCGATATTGCGACGATGAAAAAACTGCTCGCTTACACCGGCGCGGCGGTGCATGACCAATCGGGAACCGTCAAGGTGAAAGCGGCGGAATTGAAGAACGCGGAAGCGCCCTATGACATCGTGAAAACGATGCGGGCGTCGAGCCTGGTGCTGGGCCCTTTGCTTGCGAGGACCGGACGCGCGCGCGTGTCGATGCCCGGAGGGTGCGCCATCGGAGCGAGGCCCATCAATCTTCATGTCCACGCCCTCGAGCAGTTGGGCGCGAAGATCGAGCAGACACACGGTTATTTTGAGGCGAGCGCTCCGAATGGTCTTCAGGGCGGCGAGGTTCACTTCGACCGCATTACCGTAACTGGAACCGAGGACATCCTAATGGCGGCGGTTCTGGCATCGGGCAAAACGATCATCCGGAATGCCGCGAGAGAACCTGAGGTGTCGGATCTTGCTTCGCTACTCGTCGCGATGGGCGCGAAGATCGAAGGGGCCGGGACTTCGGTGATCCGAGCGGAAGGCGTAGGCCGGCTTCACGGCGCCGACCACACCATTATTGCGGACCGAATCGAAGCCGGGACTTTCCTGCTGGCAGGCGCGATAACTCATGGCGATCTCACCGTGACGGGGTGCGTGCCCGACCATATTGGCGCTCTGATCGTTAAAATGCGGCAGGCAGGAGCCGAAGTGACGGAGCCGTGCCCCACGTCGCTGCGCGTGGCCTGCCAGCGGCGGCCCAAAGCCGTTGATGTGGCGACCGAAGAATTTCCCGGTTTCGCAACCGACCTGCAGGCGCAGTACATGGCGTGGATGACGGTGGCCCAGGGCATCAGTTTTGTCACCGAAACCATTTTCGAAAACCGTTTCATGCACGCTTCTGAACTGGCCCGGATGGGCGCGAACATTCGGATTGAGGGCCGGCAGGCGATTGTGGCTGGCGAGCAAAAGCTTACGGGCGCGCAAGTGATGGGTTCCGATCTACGCGCGAGCGCTGCTCTCGTGCTGGCGGCGATGGTGGCCGAGGGCGAAACGTTGATTGACCGCGTCTATCATATGGATCGAGGCTATGAGGGGCTGGAGTTGAAACTGAACAAGGTGGGCGCGAATATCAGACGCGTCCGAGAGTAAGTGTCACGCGCGGAGTAATAAGTGGAAATACCACCTCCAAAACACCATACAGAAGGCTTCGTGAAAATTGTGGAGAACGCCAAAACCCGGATTCACGAGATTAACATCGACGAGTATCAAGCGATGCTCGCTCGTGACGACGCGGGCCAACTCGTGGATGTTCGCGAGGACGGAGAATGGAGCGCCGGACACGCTCGAGGAGCTGTTCACCTGGGCAAAGGCGTAATCGAGCGTGACATTGAGACCGTGTTTCCCGATAAGAACGCAAAATTGATCTTGTATTGCGGAGGCGGCTACCGGTCGGCCTTGGCGGCGGACAATATTCAAAAAATGGGATACAGGAACGTTCTTTCGCTGGAGGGCGGATGGCGTGCGATCCTAATGGCGGAACTGCCGGTTGAAGGCGGGAGTTAAGGTACAGAAATATCTGAGCTACTAGGTGCTTCATTTAGTCCTATGCCTTCTAACCTGTTGTTATGTAACCAGAAGTAAGTCCTAGAACTATCGCCGCTGAGAGATTCAGAGATACACGCGCACTCAGGAAGTAGAGCCTTTCGGCCGATAGGGGCTGTAGGCACTGATGTATGGCCCTTTCTACTACTGAAGCCAAGCGAGTTTCCGTCTGTGAGTCACAACCCCTGGTGATTAAGGGGCTGAAAGTTCTTCTCGAAGAAACGAACGATCTGGTGTTGCACTCTGAACATTCCGTCATTTCGGAATGGATGGTGAGCCCGAACGCCGAGACGACCGATGTACTGATTGTCGAGAAGGGTCCCGGAGCCGACTTGGCGCTGGATTCGATCTCGCGCATGCCGCCCGGATCGCCGAGGCCACGCGTCATCGTTTGGGGTGTTTCCCTTCACGAGGCAGAAGCTTTGCGCTATCTACAGGGAGGCGCTCGGGGCATCATTCAGAGATCGGCCGATCTCGAATCGCTGCTCGCGTGCATCCGTACCACGGCGAACGGCGGAACATGGATGCAAGACGCCGTCTTTGGCGATCGGCTACAGTCGATCGGAACCCCCCGCAGCGAATTGACGCCGCGCGAGCAACAGGTGATGGAGTTAGTAGAGCAAGGGATGAAGAACCGCGAGATCGCCTCTGAGCTTGGCATCAGCCCCGGAACCGTGAAGATTCATCTAAAGCATATCTTCGAGAAAACAGGCATTCATGGACGGCACGGACTGGCGCTAACAGTGCTTCGTCAAAAGGGCCTGATTCCCGACCCGCGGAGCTAGCTGGGGAACCGTCCGGTTGAAGACGCGGTAGACCGGCGAGGACGCCCGCCCACAAAAGCCGGTCGCTCACGCTTCCATCTCCTCGTCGGCTCCATCATGATTGGTGGGGCGCAGGCCTATAAGCGCTAACTTAAGCTCATGTCGGGGATTCCCGACCATTCGGGCTTGGCGCCTCATATCTACGGCTAGCGCGTTTCCCGTCAAGTTGCCGGATCGGTGATCTCAAGAAGACTTCCCGTTCCTAATCCGGAACGGGCCGCCGCGATCCCGTAGTCACTACCGTATCGCCCAAAGGACCGACGCTCATGGACAGGATGCGATTCTCAGCAGAAACCGTGCGGATTGCGGGTTTTTTCCAGCGCGACACGCGCGCCGTCTACTTAGAACAGACACAACCCCGCTACAACCACGAGAACATATCCTGATAGCGCCACTGGACCCGGAATCTGCAGCGCGGCGTGCGCGGCCTCAACGACTCCTTCCCCGATCAGGACCAATGCGGCGATCGCCGCCAGGCCCAGCACGGGGCTGGCCTTCGATAGTGACGAGATCCATTTGGATTGCGAGTTCAACAATGCGGCGCGATCGACGGCGGAGTCGCCGGTCGCGAGAAATCTCGCCAATGACCGCAGGTTCTCGGGAATGGTGATTGCGCCGCTATGCCCGCCGGGATAATACCGGGTCTCGTACTCGCGGGCGCTGTTCGCCATAAACCCGTGAAACCCGCTGCTGCCAATGTCGCCGAAGGATCCGAAACCAACACCGAGATTCTCTGAAAAGGCTTCCCAAAACCGCCCTACCAAAGCAACCACGCAATCGTCGGACGAGACGTCGTTCCGCACAACCGTCACTCTGCCTCCGTCAACGTACTTGTCCCAATCGAAAGCCCGGGGAACGATCGAGCCTGCAAGAGCGACATACTTGAATTTGAGCGCCTCGTAATCTCGCAGAGCGCGCGCCACGATGTAGGTTCCATTGCTGTGCCCGAGCACGGACACCTCCCTCGCCCCCGGCCCGATGGCTTCCGTATACCAGTCCATGAACATGCGGACTTTCCGCTGGCGAACCCCGAAAAGCAGAAACCGCATAATCGGAAAATAGCCATAACTGTTAGTGATAACGGCAAGCGAGGAGTCCTGCTCTTTGATCGTCCTCCTCACCTGCTCCGTCCAGTGGCCGAAATCGCGGATCCCGTGAAGCACGAAGACTACGTCTCCCGACCCGCGGAGGTCTTCGGCGTGCCGAGCGCTGCGCAAACGGATCTCAGGTTTGGACGCTTCGGCCGTGTCATTCACGTACGTCCGCTGTAAATACTCGATCCCGGAATTCAGCGCGTCCAGGAAACGAGCCAAGCGTGTCTCCCCGTGGTCCGAATCGGCGAATTTCACGATGCTTCCGTGCCCGCTGGAGGGGACGGGAACGAAAATAAATCGATCTGACGCGGCGACGTCCTGGTGGTCCTCCTGGCTCACCATGTTGTCAGTGTCGCCGAGCAGCAGGATGACGGGGGCGATCTCGTCCTGTCGGCACAAACGTATCCATTGCAGCCTCCGATTGGCGACAAATCTCGACCCCTTCCGCAGCTTGCGCAGGAATCGCGCCGTGCCGGTCAATGTCGCCGTCGCGAGGAACAGCACATAAAACAGAAATGCCGGCACGGTCATATGTCGGGGGCGGGGCCAGATGGCCCACCCCCGATTCATCGGCGCCAACAGGACGATCCTCTCGACCTTGCCCGACCATTTCTTCCGCGCCCCGCCGAGAGTGTACGCCGTCTCGTGGAAGACCGGGTGATCCTCCGTGGCGCCGAGCCCGTACACATACGCCTTGCGCACGATCGACGCCCCGGTGCTGTGGCCGATAAGGACAATCCGTTCGTACTCGGCGGGCCCGGACCCGACCGCGCTCCTCTTTTCGCGTTCGCGGCAAACGTCCACGATCAATTCGTCAAGTCTGCTGGCGACCAGAAACGGGTCCGCATTCGAAAACAATCCGGCATTATAGAAGGGGAACAGGATGTCGGCGTCGGGCCGTTTCGACGCGATCTCCGACACTACAGTCCCGAAGCTATCGTCGGCGTACTCTTCGTAGCCCCCGTAAGAGAACCGCTCGTAGAAAATGACGAGGATCGCGAGCCAAAACACTGCCACGCCCAGAACGATGACCGCGAGGAGCACGATCGCGAACAAGATGAGGCTCATAGTGCTGTGGTTGCGCCAGAGCTCGTAACCTCCGAGGAGGAAAGCTGCAAACAAACCGGCTAGTCCGACTGCCTTCAGACTCGCGATGAACGGTTCCCAGAATGTGCGCAGCTCGATCGGCTCCCCGGCGATCGCCGATGCAATCGCGCGCAGATGCCTCTTTGCGAACGGACCATAACCATGCAAAAAAACGATCAGTTCCTTCGAAGCGCCTCGCGCGTAAGGCCGCTTCGTCCCTGCACGAAAGTCGCTCGAATTCATACATTCAAAAGCCTCCTCTCGTCGACTGGAGCCCCTCTCCCAAGAAGAGATTAGTAGAGCGCAGCCAATAGGCGAAAATCTTATCACGCGCACGGGCTGAGCGGTCCGCCATCTAGCGCCGCTATATAGCTCGTGGAAATGGCCGCCCTGAACGAAACCCAATGCAAGATCGCGAGCGAGGAGTCTCGAAACAATCGGCGTCTCCGTTCGGATTTGGAGTACCGGATCTGGGGGAAATTTGCGAAGCTCGACCTCGCCCGGCCGCAACTTACTTCCGAAGCAGCATTACACAAGCATGCGGATGGCTATGGCAACGCTGGATTCGACGTCCGGCTCGCAGGCGGAGGTCCTACCTTGCCCCAAAACAGCCTGCTGACCGGCTGGACTTTCGTGCTTCTATGACAGATTAGTACCGACAAACGCCGTGCTCTCACCCTTTGGGTCAGGGGCATGCGGAAGTGGAGACTGAGACAACGGCCGAGGAGGCCGTTGCCCGTGGCAAAGAATCGAAAGAAACGTCATCCACCGAAATCAGTCTTACGCCTGCCAGATCTGGCCCAATCCAAATCTGCAGTTCTGCATAGCTTGGCATCCCCCAGTTCGCATCGCACTTACGATCACGCCATCAATGAATTCATCAAATGGTATTGTTCGGAGCCGCGACTGTCGTTCAGCCGCGTTGTTGTGTTGAGGTATCGAATGCATCTTGAACAAAGTCGATATGCCCCGTCGACCGTCAATTTGCGTTTAGCAGCCATCCGCCGCCTCGCCTTCGAAGCTGCCGATACCGGTCTCCTCAGTCCAGACCTGGCGGCCGGAATCGCTCGCGTGAAAGGAGTGAAGCGGCTTGGGGTTCGGGCCGGGAATTGGATCTCAGCGGAACAGGGCAAGAAACTGATTGCGGCCTGTTCATCAGAAACGCTTCGAGGCAAACGCGATCGGGCCATCCTCGCGGTGCTGTTAGGGTGCGGTTTGCGACGCGCCGAGCTAGTCGATCTAAAGCTGGACGACTTGCAGGTCCGGGAAGAGCATTGGATTCTCGCAGATTTGGTTGGAAAAGGTGGCCATGTTCGCACCGTCCCTGTTCCCGGCTGGGTGAAAGTTGCCGTGGACAACTGGGTTTCCGGTGCAGAAATTAAAAGTGGTCGTGTGTTTCGAGCGATAAACAAAGCTGGCCGAGTCTGGGGAAACGGCTTCACCTCAAAGGTGATTTGGAAGCTGGTAAAGAAAGCTGCAGCGTCTCTAAACCTACCGAACTTAGCGCCTCACGATTTGAGGCGCAGTTGCGCTCGGCTCTGTCATCTTGCCGGCGGCGAGATCGAGCAGATCCAGTTCTTACTCGGGCATGTGTCGCTGCAAACGACAGAGCGCTACCTCGGCTGCAAACAGAATCTCAGACAAGCCGTGAACGACCGAATTGGTTTGGAACCGAATTTAGATTAAAGCGACGCAACGCGGCGTAGGAGGACGGCTAGCGGATCTTTCGCGACTAATCCCGCGACGGCAAGGCTGACGCGGGTTCTTTTGACTTTCAGCGGTCGACCCAGATGACGAACCTGCTGCGCCAAGCCCGATTCGCCGACGAGACCATGCAGATGAACGCCGTGCGAGGCACGGTGACACACTAAGCAATCCGCTCTGGAAAAGGCTCAGAACGTGCAAAGCACGGGCTGGCTATTGCTGAAAAACCACAGGAGGACCGCTGACGCGCTTGCCCTTCAGGGACATTCACCTCGACGCGGTCGGCGATCTTGATAAAAGGAATGCCACTATTCATTCCGTAGTCCTTGCGGTCAAAAGCCATTGTTCCTTTAACCTCGCCGTTGCCCGTGCCCTTGCCGGAAAGCGTTAACGTCAGGGCCTCGGGTTTGGATACCCCGCGAATTGTAAAGGTGCCCGGTACGTCAAATGTCTCCGGACCGGTCTGTACAACTTTTGTCAAATGGAATGTAATCAGTGGATCCTGTTTGACATCGAAGAACTTATCGCCCTTCAACTCGTTGTCTTTCATGCCGCTTGGTATTCAAGCTGGCGGCCTGAATCTTAACATCCAACACGGCCGTCGCGACATCAGGAGAGGACATGGTTATTGTGGCGTCCCACTTGTCGAAAGCACCGTTGATCGCCACTGAGGCTTTCACAAAGAACTTAATGCTGCTATTTTCTGGCGTAACCGCAAAGACCGGAGCCTCGGCTCGGCTGAGTAACGGCAGGGCAGCGGACAGTATCAGAGGGAGAACAGCTAATCGCATGGTGCTGAGACTGAGTCTTCCCGTTCACCTCAAGGTCTTTTTGTTTTGGCGAACCATATCCGGGCCATACGCCCTAAAGGTTGCAACTTCAGCGTGACACTACCGGCGCGACCGGTCACCGCGGTAATTGCGATTTATCAGGCGCTCGGCGAAACAGCGCCAGCCCGAGCAGTTTCAGGAAGGCTTGAACATAAGCGCTTGACTGGTATTCATTTTGAACCTGAGCGCTAAAACAAATGTAACTACTTGTCGTACGACCGCCTGGCTGACGTCGACATTTCGCGGGCGAGGCGGGTGCGCTGGAGCAAATGTAAAACCATTGCCTCGAAAACAAAAAAGTTTGGCTTTTCCGCTTTTCCGCAGGTGGGCGGCGGGCCGTCAGTTGGTCAGCAGGGAGCTGAAGAGTATGCAGCAGAAAATGATGATCGCAACTGAACCCACCGGGAGCAGCGGGACGCGCGGTGACGCGTGTGCAATGACCCTCTTCGCGCCATTCGGTGTATCCGGTTCGGTGGTAAGAACCTAGTCTCCTCCACACCATCATGTCCGGTGACCAACTGTATAGAGTTCCTAAACGCTGTCGTCACTTCTCCGCAGAACGCGCTATGCTTCCCGGTGGCGACGCAAAATCTCTTCAAGGTCGAGGCGCAGTGCACGCCCTCGGGGTCGGCGCTTATGACGGGTCGCTTCTCGATCCGTTCGGGCACCTACGAAGTTCCCATCGGCGGCGTAGCGGACGCGTTGACGTTGTGAAAGTCACCCTCGCGGAGTTACTCTCAGGAAACGACGTGGATCTTCAATGGTAATGCCAAGCCTGAAGACTAGCCATGATGCCGCTCACCGCCGATTCTGGTTGGCGATATCGGGGTTTGCCATGGCGCTTGCGCTGCTGCCCTTTTCCTACAAAGTCGAACGTCGCCTGGAGTCGGCTGTTCACATCAAGGGCGCAGAATCCGAAAAAGTTGACCTGGAACTGGCGCAGCATTTCCAGTCCGCCGACCGCCTGGTTCTGGTGATCAGCGGTATTCCCGATCCGGATTCAGCAAAAGGCGCAGATGCATTGGGCTTCTTAACCAGTTCATTGCGTAGTGTGCCTGGAGTATCCGGTGCCGTCTCGAGTCTGGATTGGCCAGATCCTCTGTTCACTGGGAACAATGGCGGGGCGTTGATCATCGTCGGGTTGGACCCACACGATGAAACTGTCGAGGCGTTGGTCCCCAAACTGAGGGCAAGAGCAGACTGGATGAAAGGTCAGCTTAGGTCGCAATACCCCAATATCAAACTGGAGATTACGGGTGAAACGCCACTGAACTCCGATCTTCGCAAGGTCAGTGCAGATGACGTCAACCATGCCGAGGAACGAGCGATGCCGGTAACTCTCTTACTGCTGGTGCTGGCTTTCGGCAGTCTTGTGGCCGCGCTATTGCCGCTGGGCGTTGGAGTACTCTCAATCTCGATGGCGATGGGTGCGGCTGCGCTACTCGCGCATTATCTGCATCTGTCGATTCTGGTGCAGAATCTGGCGACGATGCTCGGCCTTGGTTTGGGCATCGACTATGCATTGCTGATGGTGAGCCGGTTTCGCGAAGCATTGGCCGAGGGCTATGATCCCGGCAACGCTGCCGATATTGCTGCCGGGCAAGCGGGGCGGACGCTGATAATCTCGGCCACGACAGTTGCAATCGGATTTTCAGCGCTGCTGACTGTACCCATCAGCGAACTGCGCTCCATCGGGATAGCTGGCCTGCTGGTAACCGTTTTGAGTGTCATGCTGTGCACATTCATTCTGCCTTGGGTGCTTGGTCTGCTAGGGCATCGCATCAATGCCGCCAGAGTGCGTCTTCCAGCCAAACGATTCAAAACGCGGGACAGCCTATGCGCGGCGAGTGAGCGGTGGGTGCGGTGGGGCAGCACCATAACCCGCCGGCCCTGGACAGCTCTGCTCGTCGCCGCGATTCCGCTGCTGATCCTTGCATTCCAGGGACGGAGAATCTCTCCCGGGATTCCTGATCATGACTCGCTCCCGGCGGCAGCCAAGTCGGTGCAAGCACTGCACACGCTTCAAGGCATGGGGCGGTCGGGTATCGTGCAGTCCCTCCGAGTGGTCCTGGAGTTGCCGCCACAGTCTCCGCCGCTCTCGCCGGCTGGCTGGCTTGCCGTCAGTCGCCTGACGAAGCGCTTCCAGAGCGATCCTAGAGCGGAAGAGGTCTTATCTCTTCCGACCCTCACGGGAATGTCTGACACCGCAGATGCTGTCGACGAGGT
>JBAUZG010000143.1:0-19085 GCA_049585195.1 Bryobacteraceae bacterium
TTGGTCGATCAACTGATCTTGCGCCTGCTGCCCATCAGAGATCCTCAACAAGTGGTGATGCTCGCCGGCCAGGGACAGTTTTATGGCGACAACATGGGTTACAACCCCATGTCGTACACGATGTACCAGGCGCTTCGCGACCGCAACCAGGTGTTCAGTCTCACGATGTGCCGCCGGCCAGTCCCATTCACGGCAACAGTACATTCGGAAAGCGACGTCTTGAGCGGTGAGCTGGTCTCCGGGAATTACTTTCCTCTTCTCGGCATCAAAGCTGCCGCCGGCCGCGTGTTCGATTCGAACGACGATCTTCGTCTCAACGCAAATCCAGTAGCAGTGCTGAGCTACGGCTACTGGAAAAGCCGGTTCGTAGCGAAGCCGCAGATTATCGGCAGCACCATTCTGGTAAACAATTATCCGCTGACAATCATTGGCGTTTCACAACCCGGATTCTACGGTCTGGAGCCAGGTTTGCCGACTCAGCTTTTTGTGCCCCTCATGATGACGCGAGCGGTCTTTCCACATAATGATTTTGCCAACATGTTCAATTCGCGGCTGCGCTGGTTGAACGTCTATGGGCGGCTGAAACCAGGCATGACGCTCGAACGCGCCAAAGCCGGCTTACAGCCGCTGTTTCACCAGATTCTCGAGGCAGAAGTGCTCGAACCGGGCTTCGCACAAGCGACCCCCTACGACAGACAGCAGTTTCTCAAAATGTGGCTGGACGTGATTCCGGGTGGGCAGGGAAACACCATGCTGAGGCAGCAGTACGAGAGACCGTTATGGGTGCTGATGGCCGTCACCGGGTTTGTGCTCCTGATCACGTGCGCAAATCTCGCGAGTCTCCTGGCTGCTCGAGCGGCGGTGCGTCAGAAGGAGATTGCGGTTCGACTGGCTATCGGCTCGAGCCGCGCGCGCATCATTCAACAATTGATGACGGAAAGTCTTTTGCTCGCGCTGGTTGGCGGCGTAGCCGGAATCGGACTAGCGATCGTGATCGCAAAAAGCCTGGTTACGTTTCTGCCCGAGGCTCCTATGGGTTATGGCGGTTACGCGATCTCGAGCTCACCCGACCTGCGTATACTTTCGTTCGCGCTTGGCCTTTCCCTCCTTACAGGATTCCTGTTTGGATTGATCCCTGCGCTGCAGGCGGCCCGCCCAAACATTGCAGACACGTTAAAAGCCAAAGCAGCCAGTGTTACCGGCGGTACTGGGCAAATTCATTTCCGAAAGCTGTTGGTGGCAGGCCAGATTACGCTATCGCTGCTTCTGCTCATCGGCGCCAGCCTCTTCATTCGCAGTCTGGCGAATCTTCACTCGGTCAATCCCGGATTTGAAACGCAAAACCTCGTGCAATTTGACATAGACCTTGCTTCCATCGGCTACGATCAGCAGCGCGCCGACGTGTTCCTCAACCAACTGGAAGCGCGTTTGGGACACTTGCCGGGCGTCGAAGCTGCCGGGATTGGGGCCAACGCCGTGCTGGCTGATACGAATTGGGACAGCATTGTTAGGGTGGAAGGCCACGAGAACAAGCCGGGTGAGGCGAATGATGCTTATATTAATCGTGTCAGTCGCGGCTATTTCAAAACGCTGGGAATCCATCTTCTTTCCGGCCGTACATTCCGTGAAAGTGATACCGCCGATTCGCCCAGGGTAGTGGTTGTCAGCGAGAGTTTCGCCAGACGTTACTTCGGTGAACACACTGCGATCGGACACCGCATGGGGCGAGGATACGATCCCAGTGCGCCGATGGATATGGAAATTATCGGAGTCGTGAATGACATCGACTATCAAGATCTGCGACAGAAGGAAGCGCGCCAGGTCTATCTGTGCTCGCAGCAAGGATTTAACTTTGGCGGCACCGTCTATCTAAGTGTGAAAGGCGATCCGCGCAGTGGTCTCGCAAGCGCCAGGCGCGCGCTGCATGAGATGGACCCGAAGGTCCCAGTCACGGGTATGAAAACAGTTGAAGACCAGTTGGAGGAGTCGCTCGTGACGGAGCGAATGATTGCGTCGCTCTCGACGGGCTTCACTGTTCTGGCTGTGGCGCTCGCAATACTCGGGCTCTATGGCGTTATGTCTTATATGGTGACGCAGCGCGGGCGTGAGATCGGCATTCGCGTCGCGCTTGGCGCCCAATTCAGTAATGTCGTGTGGCTTGTCATGCGCGAGGTTGTCCTGGTGGTTGTCGCTGGCATTGCTGTGGCCGTCCCGTTATCCCTCGGATTGGCCCGATTTGTTCAAAGCGAGCTCTACGGCATTCAGCCGACCGATCCAGCGTCAATAGCTATTGCAGCTGTCGTGCTTTCCGCAATTGCCATGCTCGCAGGCTTTGTGCCCGCCCGACGAGCAGCATCAGCGGATCCGCTGCACGTATTGCGCTACGAGTAGCGCGAAACCCGGCTCTTTTTGTGCGGTTCCTTGCTAGTCTTGACTATATATAGTCGAACGCAGTATGCTTCTTCCATGCAAAAACCTAAGCCCGAGCGAATGGAATTCCTGCAGGGGACGCTCGAAATGTTGATCCTCAGGACCCTTGTGTTTGGCCCGAAACACGGCTATGGTATCGCTCAATTCATCCGGCAGATGTCCAACAGTGTTCTCTTAGCGGAAGCCGGATCGCTTTACCCGGCGCTGCAACGGCTCGAGATGCAGGGGTTGATCACGGCCAAATGGGAGATGTCGGATAGCAACCGGAGGGTTCGGCATTATCGGTTGACTGGCGCCGGCCGTACGAGGCTCTCTTCTTCGATGTCGCGGTGGGATGAGTTTGTTCGGGCCATCGGCAACGTTTTGAAACCGGCGGAGGCTCAGAAATAGTCATATGTTGCTCTGGAAGAAGCTCGCTCTACTGCTCCCCTGGAACCGCCGCGCTCGCGAATTATCGCTCGACGAAGAGTTGCGCTCGCACATGGAGTTGGCCGCGACTGACGCTCTCGCGGAAGGAGCAACACCCGACGAAGCCAGGTTTGCTGCCCAGCGCGATCTTGGCAGTCAATTACGCATCCAGGAAGACGCAAGAAGCGTTTGGAGTTTTCGTGTCTTGGAGCAATTTTTTCGGGATCTGCGCTTCGAGATTAGGCAATTGAGGCGCAAGCCGGCGTTTACCGCGGTGGCCATCGTCACGCTTGCATTCGGAGCCGGGGCGAACGCCTTGATGTTCACCGTTATCGATTCAGTGCTCCTGCGGCCGCTCCCGTATCCCGGCTCGCAGCAGCTCGTGTTTCTCGACACAACCTATACAAATGGCAGTCACGGCTCTACATCGCTGCCGAATTTCCTCGATACGCGAACGCAGAGCCGATCCTTCTCAACGATGGCTGCATATCAGGAAAAGAGCGTTTCGCTGCGCCTTCCGGGCGGCGATCCGATTCACAGCTCCGGGGTCGCGGCAAGCGCAAATCTTTTCGATGTCCTCGAGGTGCGCCCCATGCTCGGCCGCGCATTTCTTCGAGAGCAAGATCAACCCGGCAAGCCGTGCAGCGTGGTCCTGAGCGCGGAGTTTTGGCGTGAGCATCTCTCGGGCGATCCTCGCGTCCTGGGGCAGAACCTTACTATTGATGGACAGGCATGCGGCATTTCGGGCGTGATGCCAGATGGCTTTGCATTCCCTTCGCGTGACGATGAATTCTGGATTCCGCTACAACCAACACCGGCTGCGATTCATCGCGGCCTAAATTTCCTCGACGTCATCGCGCGGCTTAAGTCCAACGTAGGGCTTGCCGCTGCGCAGAACGAGTTGAACATTATTGCGAAACGTCTCGAGAAGGCGTACCCGGATGACGATAAAGGTGTGGGCATCGGCGCACAGTTGTATCAGGAGAGGATCACCGGCGATGCACGTCCCGCCTTGCTTGCGCTGCTCGCTGCTGTAGCACTGCTGCTGTTGATTGCTTGTGCCAATATCGCTAATCTGCAACTCGCGCGCGGTCTCGGGCGGAAACGCGAGATGGCGATTCGTGCGGCACTAGGTGCGGGAAGAATGCGTGTGGCCGGGCAGCTTTTTACCGAAAACCTGCTGCTCGCCCTGATTGGTACTGGCGTCGGCTTGGCCCTCGCGGCCGGTTGTCTCGGTTTGTTCAAGCGCCTGGCGGCGGACGCAGTGCCGCGCGTTCAGGAGATTAATCTGCGCCCCGAAATCTGTCTCGCCATGGTGATCGTGGCCGTTGTCTCGGCAGTGCTGTTCGGACTAGCTCCGGTTTGGCAGGCAGCGCGCCAGGATATCGAGACCGCGTTGCGGGAAACTGCGGTCGCTGTCACGGGCGACCGGCGTCAACAAAAATTTCGCGATGTGCTGGTTGTGGCCCAGTTGAGTCTCTCGATCCTATTAGTTGCAGGTTCGGGTCTGCTGCTTCGCGCGCTGTATCAGCTGTTGCATACAGATCGCGGTTTTGTGGCAGAGCATGTGCTGACCTTGCAAACGGCACTTTCAGGAACGGAACCCGCGGATAAGAATCTCGCCACAACTGTATACGCTCCGGAATTGGATCAGATCGAGCAGATACCAGGAGTGAAGGCGGCCGGCTTTATCACCTTCCTTCCGTTATCGAATGGGCACGCATCCGCGTCGTTCCTGATCAAAGGACGCCCCAATTCGAATCCCGAAACCCAGCCGCACGCATCCCTGAACGGAGCCAGCGACGATTACTTCCTCGCTCTCCAGATTCCGCTCCTCGCTGGACGGTTCTTTGCTGAGACCGATACACTCGGCAAGCCTCGCGTGGCAATCGTCAATGATGTTCTGGCGCGCCGCTATTTTGCGGGGCAAGATCCCATTGAAAAGCAGATCGCGTTCGACGATGCGGATTTCAAAACAAACCCGATCACGATTGTTGGGGTGGTGCGGGGCAGCCGGCAGACGGGCCTCGGTACGCCGCCCGATGCCGAATTGTATCTCGATTTCAGGCAAGTGCCGCCAGCGACACCTTGGTCGATGTTTCTGCTCAAGGTGATTATGACCTACGTGGTGCGCTCAAGCGGCGATCCCACCGCGTTAGCCAATGACGTTCAGCGCGTGATCCGTCGAGTGGATCCGATGCAGACTGCGTTTCATGTGGCAACAATGAATGAAATTGTTTCGTCTTCGGTCAAGAGTCGGCGGCTGGCCGCGGTGCTTCTAAGCGTCTTTGCCGGACTGGCCCTGGTGGTTGCGGCTGCCGGGTTGTACGGCGTTCTTTCGTACATGATTACCCAAAGGAGTCGCGATATCGCAGTCCGGATGGCGCTCGGCGCGAAGCAGAATGACGTCGTGCGAATGATTGTCGCGCGCGCTCTTGCGCTGTACGGCATCGGACTTGTTGCTGGAGTGGTGGGCGTGATCTGGTGCGGGCATGTGTTGTCAAACATGCTCGCGGGAGTCCGGCCCTGGGATCCGGTCGCGCTTAGCATCACAACTGCCGTGCTGTTGCTGGTGGCCTTGCTCGCATCCTGGTCCCCGGCACGGCGCGCGGCCTCGATCGATCCATACCAGGCTCTGCGAGCGGAGTGAAACAGAACCGCGCCTCGAATTTAGACACCTTTCGATCTGCGATAACGCCGAAACGGAGCCGGGAGCGTAAGCGGCTTAATGCGAAAACGCTGAGAGCCTATAAACAGATGAACTTGCAAGTTCATCTGTTTATAGATACCATGAAATTGCTATGCGGCGAAAGACGCTCGAAGTCGCCGTGGTCGATTTCACTCACGCGATTGGGCTATTAGTACGCCGCGTGCGCGCGGCGGCCGCATCGCATGAGCTTTCATTGACCGAGGCTGCTGTCCTGGCGCGCCTCGCCAGAGACGGCCCCGCAACGACTGCCGATCTGGCTCGCGCGGAAAGCATGAAACCGCAATCGATGGGAACCACCATAGCGACGCTCGGGGAGATGGGCATGGTCGAGCGCAAGCCGCATCCGACTGACGGCCGTCAGGTGAATATTGAGCTAACAGCCAAAGGCGCCGCCGTGCGCCAGAGCGTCGGTGATGCAAAGCGGACATGGCTGGCGCAGGCTATTGCCGAGCTCGATGACGAGGACAGGGAAACGCTGTTCGCGGCCGGAAGGATCATTAAACGTTTGGCGGAAAAGTGACCGAAGATAAGGAACGAACGCAGCGTGTGAGCAATCCTGCAATCGCCTCGGACAAACAGCAGAGCTCTCCCGCTTGGGGCTCCGTTTCTCACGCGTGGCGAGCGCTGCGACACCGCAATTTCAAGCTCTATTTCGCCGGTCAAGGCATTTCCGTGATCGGTACCTGGATGACACGGCTGGCGACAAGCTGGCTTGTCTATCGGCTGACCGGTTCGGCGCTGCTGCTTGGCATTGTAGGCTTCGCGGGCCAGATTGTTTCGTTTGCGCTGGGGCCATTTGCGGGTGTGTGGGTCGAGCGCCTCAATCGCCGCAAGCTGCTGTTGTGGACGCAATCGGCAGCCGCAATCCAGTCGTTAGCAATGGCTGCGCTGACGCTCGCGCACGTCATCACGATCGGTGAAATCATCGCTCTCGCTGCTTTTCAGGGTTTGATCAATGCGTTCGACATGCCGGGCCGCCAATCGTTCCTCGTACAGATGGTCGACGATCGTAACGACCTCAGTAACGCCATCGCTATCAACTCCTCGATGGCAAATGGCGCGCGGCTGATCGGCCCAGCGATTGCCGGTTTAGTCATCGGAGCGCTGGGGGAAGGCTGGTGCTTCCTGATCGATGGCATCAGCTACTTTGCCGTGATTGCCTCGTTGCTGCTGATGCGCATCAGGCCTTTGAATATCCGCCGCAGCGCCACCGGCATGCTTGAACAAATCCGGGAGGGTTGGGACTATGTCAGTACATTTCGGCCCATCCGCACCATCCTTCTCCTGTTTGCGCTTGTAAGCCTAATGGGATGGCCGTACTCCGTCTTGCTGCCTATCTTCGCCGGACAGGTGTTGCAGGGCGGCCCGCACACTCTAGGCTGGCTTACGGGAGCGTCAGGGGTCGGCGCGCTTGTGTCGGCGCTTTCGCTCGCCTTGCGCAAGTCGGTCGTCGGGCTTACTCTCATGATTCAGATTGCGGCCGCAACGCTCGGAGGAGGGTTGATTCTTTTCGGCCTGTCACATACGTTGTGGCTATCACTTGTACTAATGGTCTTCGTCGGCTTCGGCATGATGCAGAGCGCGTCCGTTAGCAATACGATTGTTCAGACGCTAGTGCCGGAAGACAAACGCGCTCGCGTGATGAGCTATTACACGATGGCATTTTTCGGCATGGCGCCATTCGGAAGTCTGCTGGCTGGCGCGTTGGCTCACCACATAGGAGCGCCGCACACCGTCATGGTGACAGGCGTGTTTTGTATTGCCGGCTCGCTATGGTTCACGCTCGAGCTACGCAAAGTCAGAGCAATCATGCTGCCGATTTACCAAAAGATGGGTCTGCTGCCTGTGACCGACATAAAACTCGTGCTCGAGCGTGACAGCGGCGGCGTCTCTGGCGGCAGACGCGGCCTTTAAGCCATCGGCATCTTGTTGGATCGCTGCTGAAGATAACAGCCATACTGCCGGCATCAGCGATTGGGACTTCTGCGAGAATCTTGGTTCAAAATAAGACCTTCAAAGCCAACTGCACGTTGCGGGGAGCCCCAGGGCCGATGCCTGGCGCGCCAAACCCGACGTCGTAAGTTCCGCCTATTTGTCCTAAATTGCTGCCCTGAATGTTATTCCCCATCAAACCCTGAGCCGAATTTCCGTAGTTCACGAAATTGAAGATATTGAAGATCTCGGCCCGAAACTGAACTTTAATGTGCTCGGTGATCTCGAAGTTTTTAAACACCGAGAAGTCGATCTGGTGAGTGGGAGGACCGTAAAACTCGTTACGTCCTTGATTTGAATAGGTGCCTGGAGTGGGCGACGCGAACGCCGCTGGATTGAACCAGTAGTAGGTACTGGTGGCTCGATCTGAGGCGGGCACATTCGAGAAGGGGTTGCCAACCACCTCTGCCCGATCGGCGAACTCGCTCGTGCCGCTGGAATCGTCGCCGGAAAGTACGCTAAAAGGTGTGCCGGTGAAGAAAGAGAACAGGGTATTCAACTGCCAGCCGCCCAAAAGAGCCCGGTGGCTAACCGGCTGAGGGAGCACATAACTCAGGAACATGGAAAATGAACTACGAATGTCGTAATCCGAATTGCCATACTCGCACTGCAAGCAATAGCTGTTCTGAGGAATGATGTGGCGAGCGTAAGACAGATCGTCCAGGGAGTGGCCAAGCGTGTAGCTAAGCTTTGTGGTGAAGCCGTGAAAGTTGCTGGACCGTAGCGACCCAATCAGGCTGTTGTAATTGGCGTTGGCGACGGACTGGATTTCATCGATGGCGCCGAGATAGGGAAACTGGCTGTAGTAGGGCCGCGACGTGACCGCCTCTGGCGATCCGATTGGGATCTGATTGATATCCAACATGTCCGGCAAGTGACGGCTCAAGCTGCCCGAATATCCAATCTCACCCACCACGTCCTTAGCCAATTCATACTGAATATTCAGGTGGGTATTCATGCTATAGCCGTCGACAAAGTGCTGGCTAACGGAGAATCCGCCATAGGGGCCGGTTGCCGAAATTCCCGCAAAGATAGGAACGCCCGCCTGCAGAGTAATCGGCGTCTGATTTGTGAGCGTCAAAACCGGTGCCGATCCGCTGATGTTCGCATTAATTCCCGTCGCGGCGCCATTTGAAGGGTTCGAGCCGCTGTCGCCGAAGTACGCGACGTTGGGGACTTGATAAAACATGCCCCAGCCGCCACGGATCACCAGCCTGCCGCCGGCCTTCGGTTGGTATGCAAATCCGAAGCGCGGAGCAAAATCGTGAAGATCGCGGGGCCAGAGGGTAGTGAGGCCGTTTGTGCCGACATAGGTGATGCCGCCGGCGGCGGGGATGAAGGTCGAAATCAGGTTTTTCGGATTAGAGATTGGGCTCTGATACACCCAGTTCAAGCCATAATTCAGCGTCAGCTTCGGAGTGACTTTCCACGAGTCCTGGAAAAAAGCAGAAACACCGTCGAGGTTGTAAATGCGCTGCTGATTGCCGTAGGTGATGCTGGCGTGCCCGGTAGCGACGCGGCCAGAAAGGAAATCTGCGAGTGAGTTGAGCGATCCAGCTATGGAAGAGCTGCCTACGCCCCAGGTGTCGGTCGGATCTGTAGCGGCAAGCGGTCCTTGCGAGCCATCAAATGTGAACGCGCCAGGCGCGAGCGTATCATAATACACGTCGAGCTTTGAATAGCGGTACTCGCCACCGAAACGAAACTCGTGGGAGCCCACAGTGTAGGTGAAGGTCTGATCCATGTGTCCGGTGGTGTCGATGCGTCCGAGCGGCGGCGTCAAGCCGGTGGCGTCAAACCCGGAGATTGTGATGTTTGGGGCGCCATAATCCGTGGGATTCGTCACGCCCGTATCCATTCCGATGGAAGCCATGTTGAAGCCATGGTTGGCGTCGTCGAAGACTTGTTTGAAGTAGTTCACACCGATTAGCGTTTGCGCCACGAAGCGCGGCGAAATTACGGAGTTATAAACCACGGAGAAGTTATGCATGCGGCTGGGACACAACTGGAAGTAGTAAGGTAGAGCCGAGCCGATGTATTCCGTCTGATTGCCGGTACCGCCAAAGTAGCGGATGGCGAGGTTGTTCTTGTCGTTAAACTGATGATCGAGCCTGATGACGCCGTTGTAACTGTTTGAAAGGTTAATACCGGCGCCCGCGTAATTGTGTACAGTGGCAGGCCCGGTCAGGCTGTTGGCCGGCCAAAGATAGTTGATCACGTTGAGCATGAGCGGGTTCACCGCTACGCCATCCTTGGCCATTACCCCCTCGGCTGCCGAAACCCATGCAGCCGAAGGAGTGGTTCCTGGGGCGCTCAGAGCCTGTCTATAGTTCTGCTGCTCATAGTTCATGAAGAAGAAGGTATGGTTCTTCACGATGGGGCCACCGAGCGAGAAGCCCTCCTGGTTGTTTCGCAGCTCCGTCTTGGGCGAACCAGGGGGCGTGAACCAGTCACTCGCGGCAAGGGCCTCGTTCCGGTTGAAGTAGTACACGGAACCATGGAAGTTGTTGGTTCCTGACTTGACCACCAAGTTCAGGACGCCACCCGAGTTGCGGCCCTCTTCGGCATCGCTGCTGCTCTGAAGGGAGAACTCGGCGATGGCATCGATTGGAAGCAGGACGCCACCAATGCCCGACACGCCGCCTTGATTAACTGAATTTACATTGTGCCAAAGATCGTTGTTGTCGGCTCCGTCGATCTTCCAGTCGATACCGTTAAACCGCGAGCCATTGAGTGAGCCGTTGGCATTGGCGCCGGGGTTGAACTTCAGCAACTGTGTGAAATCGCGGCCATTCAAAGGAATGTCCAGGATCTGCTGCGTATTGATCACGTTGGTTTCCGTCGACGAAGCAGTATCAATTGCTACGGACGATGCCGCAACCTCGACGGTCATCGCTTGTTTTGCCACTTCTAGCTTCAGTCCGACTGTGGCAATCTTGCCGACATCAACCACGATGCCGGAGACGTGAACCGTGTCAAAGCCCGACACGGCGACCGTAATGTCATACTTACCGAGCGGGAGATCCTGAAAAACGAACTCACCTGTTGAAGAAGTTATGCCTTCACGTCTGAGGTTCGTATCCGGACTCACAAGACTGACGGTTGCGCCGGGCACGGCTGCGCCGGAGGTATCGGATACGGTACCGGCAACACCTCCGCGGAACGTTTGCCCTACTGACACCCCCGTCATTAGCCAGAAGGCGGTAAATAGTACAACCAGGCTTCTTCTCAAATCCATATAGCTTTCCTTTCGTCCGAAAACTGTATCGCTCCGCATGCGTTGGCTGCTAACTCCATCCGGCCGTTTAAATTGACATTGGCAACAACCCTTGGCCTAGCTGAGAGAATCCGAAATACAGCCTCACCGGGCAGTGCAAATACGTTTCAACGCACCGGAAAACTCAAAGCTCGGATCGATAGGTCAGGTAGTGATGCGACGTGGCAGCTATGTTCGAAACCGTACCCTGAAGAGGCTGCAAGCGAATCCCTTCGCCGCAGGCTTCTCAATTACTTCCTTGAAAAAAGTGTCCCCTTTTTTATCACACTAGTCACGGGGGTGTCAAATTAAGATTTCTTGCGGCAACAAGGGGTCAAGGGCAAAAGCGTTGCGCAAGAGAGGTCAGGTAGGTTCACATCGCGGACATTGACAAGCGCGGACGACACTGCCAAAGGACACCTGCAGCTCTGCGACTCAATTCTTCGGTAAGTCCTCGCGGTTCCACCAGCCGCCGCCCAGGGCTTGAAATAAGGCAGCTGTGTCGGCGTAACGATTCGATTGAGCCTGTACGAGGTTCAGTAAGCTTTGCTGATAGGCTTGTTCCGCACTCAAGAGCGCGAGGTAATTGGCGTAGCCGCGGTCAAGCTGCGTTTTGGTCAGATCGAGCGTGACAGCGGCGGCGTCTCTGGCGGCAGCCGCCGCCTTTAAGCCATCGGCATCTTGTTGGATCGCGTGCAATGTGTCGGCTACGTTCTGAAAAGCAGTCTGCACAGTACTGCGATATTGCAGGTTGGCTTGAAGGTAAGCCGCCTTCGCGGCCCGCTCCCGGTGAAGCAGTGTTTTGCCATCGAAAACCGGCTGAGTGACACCTGCAGCTGTGTCCCAAAATCCCCCCTTGGTGAACATATTGCTGAAGATAACGGCCATACTGCCGGCGTCTGCAGTCAAGGCGAAACTTGGCAGCCGGTTGGCGCGTGCAACTCCGATCAGGGCGCTGGCTGAATGCAGATTCTCCTCAGCTTGGCGCACATCGGGGCGCTGTTCCACGAATTGTGAAGGAAGGCTGAGGGGCAGCTCGCCGGGCAGTTGGAAATTCGAAAGCTGAAACGTCTCGGGCATCTCCTGATTCGGGAGCCCACCTGCGAGCACCGCTAACAAGTCCCGCTGCTGAGCCAATTGCTTGAGCAACGGAGGCATCGTGGCTGCGACCTGCGCGAGCTGCGCTTCCTGAGCCGCTACATCGAGCTGGCTGGCATATCCTCTGGCATATTGAGCGCGCAAAATCTCCAGAATCTTTGTGTTGATTGCAATGAGTTCCTGAGTGGCGGCTATCTGTCCTCGCAACGATGCTTCTTGAATTGCGGCAGCCGCAATGTTAGAACTCAGCGTGATATGTGTAGCAGCCAGGGCAAATCGGGCCTGCTGCTCCTGCGCCTTCAGGGATTCGATCGTTCTCCGGTTCAATCCGAAGACGTCTGGCACGTAGGAAACGCTGACCTGAGGAGTGAACAAGCTGTAGGAGAGCGCGCCGGAGTATGTAACGGGCGAAATCTCGGAGGATGTCAATCCGCGAGCGGCCGAAAAACCAGCCGACACATTTGGATAGTAATAGCCTCGTTGCGCCAGTGTGTTCTCTCTAGCAACTAATAGCGCCGCTTGCGCCGATTTCAGGTCAGGATTGGCTTTAAGGGCCTGTCCAATCAAATCATCAAGCGGCTTGGAGTGAAACAACGTCCACCAGTCTCCCGGAATATCACGCCCATCAACGAAGCTTTGCGCCTCCCCGCCAGGGACGTTCGGAGTACTGCTGGTAGTTGGTTGTTCGGGGGTATAACCTGGCGCCTGCGGAGCTGGAGGTTTCTTGAAGTTTGGCCCCACCACGCAGCTCGTGCTGAGCAGCAAAGTCGCCAAGATAGCGATGAAGCCTAAAGCGCGCGATTGGCGAATTAGAGTCATAGGCAATCCCATTTGTTATGGCCGCCGCGGCACTTGTCTCCCGTCAATGGCGCCGGAGTTCCTGTTGCCCAGGCTCGCAGATCCTGCAATGACCGCCGGATTGGGACTGCGATGGCGCACATTGCTTCGCTGCGATGCAGCAGCTCCGGACGGAGCTGGCCGAATAGGCCGGTGCCGTCCGGTTGCTGAGTTCTGAATCGACGAGGCCCTTGCGATGGTAGACGACCTGTCTGCGCCATCACGAGGATTCATCACCCTTGCAGATGGAAGGTGCGCTTGGCGCTTCGGGAGCTGCTTCGCAGATTTGGATTTCGCCGGACCCTTCGTCTTTGGCCGATGAGGCTTTTGAGAAGTGTGGCTGCTGCTCTGTTCTCGCTGTTGACCGGAGGCGCTTCTATTCTCGTAAACTGCGCCACACATCAAAGCTCCGCAAGCAAACAACACAGATGCTACCCGGGCAGTTCTCATCACGACTCCTCTCCCGCCGGGTGTTTCTCAACACCCAGGAAGATCAACCGCAGCGCAGGCACGGCAAGCAGTAGCATCACCGGACCAACCAACATGCCGCCCACGATCACCGTCGCGAGCGGACGCTGCACCTGGCTGCCAATGCCCGTTGAAATTGCAGCCGGAAATAGACCGATGCAGGCGGAAAGCGCCGTCATCAGCAGCGGGCGCATGCGCGTGGTTGCGGCGCGATACATTGCGTCCACAGGCGCCAGACCGCGAGACTTTTCCTGATTGTAAAAGGTGATCATCAGGATGCCATCCATGACGGATACGCCAAATAACGAAACAAAGCCGATCGCGGCCGAGATGCTGAAGTTGAGGCCCGAAACGTAGAGCGCGAGTATGCCTCCGACGATAGCGTCGGGTATGCCAGCCAGCGCCAGCATGGAATCGCGAACATTGTTGAAGAGGCTGTAGAGCGCGCCGGCGATCAGAATAAGGCTGATCGGCACGATGACCTCCAGGCGTTTCTTCGCCTCCTGAAGATCTCCAAATTCGCCAGCCCAGATGAGATGGTATCCGGGCGGTAGCTTCACGTTTCTGGCAATGCGTTCTTGCGCCTCCTCGACCGTTCCGCCGAGATCCCGCCCGCGGACGCTAAATTTCACCGGGATAAAGCGCTGCATGCTTTCGTGATATATCCAGGCCGCTCCCGTATCCAACGAGATCGTGGCGAGTTCGCACAATGGGATGTACGCATTTGCGCCGCTGGCAGTCGTATATCCCACTTTGATGTTGGTTATTTGATCAATCCTGTTGCGGTACTCCGGCGTGTAACGCACGACGAGATCGAATTGCCGGTCTCCTTCGAGGACAGAAGTCGCCGCAGCCCCACCCATAGCCGCCTGAATCACCGAATTCACATCGCCGGAGTTGAGGCCGTAGCGCGCGGCTTTCTCCCGATCCACTTTGATATTCAAGTTTGGCTGGCCGAGCACGGGAAAGATACCGAGATCGGCAACGCCGCGAACCTGGCTCATTTGGTCGCGGACCTGATTCGCTAGCTTCGTCAGCACTTCCAGGTTCCGACCGACGATCTTCACCGAGTTGACGCCTTTGACGCCTGAGATTCCTTCTTCGATGTTGTCCTCAATGTATTGGGAGAAATTGAAGATGATGCCCGGCAACTCGTTCTGAAAGTCCCGTTGAATTTGCTCGGTTAGCTTGTCCTTGGTCAGACCCTTCGGCCACTCGTCAAAAGGTTTGAGCGGGGCGAATAACTCGACGTTCGAAAATGGCGAAGCATCGCTGCCGTCGTCCGGCCGTCCGTGTTGGGAAACCACGGTAAGAACTTCGGGGTGCCGCAGGAGGATCTCGCGCATTTTCCGCGTAGCCGCTTCACCGTCCTGAAGCGAGAGCGTGATGGGCATGGAGGCGCGAATCCAGAAGTTGCCTTCCTCCAAGTGCGGAAGAAACTCGCTGCCCAGCCGAGGCGCAATGATAAAGAAGGTTCCAAGCGACAGAGCCAACTCGAGGCCGACGACGAGAAAGCGGTTTTTCAGCGCAAAACGCAGGGCCGGGTTGTACAGGCGGTGCAGCCCGCGGACGATAATTGTTTCCGTCTCCTTCAGGTGCGCGGGAATAAGGATAGAGGCGATCACGGGCGTGATCGTGAAGGTTGCAATCAGCGCTCCTGCCAGCGCATAACCGTAGGTGCGCGCCATAGGGCCGAAAATCTGCCCCTCAACTCCCTGCATGGTAAACAGAGGCACGAAACCGGCTACGGTGATTAGCGCCGAGAACAGGACCGCCTTATCCACTTGAAGCGCGCTGATCAGAATCAGCCGCAAGCGATCGGTCCAGTGGAACGCTGATCCCTCTTCCGCATGCTCTGTATTCGTCGGGTCGGGACCCCAGGAACCCCGCGCGAGACGCTCCAACAGGCCCCGTCTTTCATTCTTGTCTCGCTGAAAATTGCGGAAGACATTCTCGACCAGGATTACCGCTGAATCGACAATGATCCCGAAATCCACTGCGCCGACGGAAAGCAGGTTGGCGCTTTCCCCCATAGCCACCAGAATGATGGTGGCGAAGAATAGCGCGAAGGGAATATTCAGCCCCACAATGATTGCGCTGCGAAGGTCGCCGAGGAAGATCCACTGGATCAAGAAAACCAGCAGGCATCCGAAGATCAGGTTGTGCAGCACGGTATGCGTAGTGAGGGCGACAAGGGACGACCTGTCATAAAACGGAACAACCCTGACTCCGCGTGGGAGACTACCGTCACGATTCAGCGTCTGGATTGCTTTTTCGACCTTGGGAATCATGTCGGCCGTTTTTTCGGTGCGCCTTTGCACCACGATCGACCCGACGACATCGTCGTGCCGGTCGCGGCCTAAAATGCCAAGCCGTGGCCGGTAAGCGACAGAAACCTTGCCGACATCCTTCATCAGAATCGGAACACCGTTTTCCTGGCTCAGGACGACATTTTCGATGTCATTGACCTTGTAGCCCTCGGTCAAGTCGTCGTTGCCGCCATCGTCAATCAGGCCGACGCCGCGAATATTGATGGACTGCTGGCCTATGCGGATTTCCCGACCGCCCACGTTAATGTTGGCGTTGCCAAGAGCGGTCAGAATTTGGGGCACCGTAACGCTGTAGGCTTCCAGCTTGTGAGGGTCCACCTCGACCTCAAACTCTTTGGTGGGACCTCCCCAACTGTTAATGGCGGCGATACCGGGGATGGTCAGCAGCCTGCGCGCGACGATCCAATCCTGAACCGTGCGGAGATTGGTGATTCCAAAATGCGGCGGGCCGACAACCTGATAGCGGTAGATTTCCCCGGTCGAACTGTTCGCTTGGATATTGGGCACCTGGTTGCCCGGCAAGTTGACATTTTGCGCGATAGCCACCGCCGCTTGGCTGTAAGCGAAGAAGTAATCGACGCCGTACTTGAAACTGACACGGACAAACGACAGACCGTAGAACGAAGTCGAACGGATGACCTCAATGCCAGGAGTGGAGTAGAGGCCGATCTCCATTGGGATGGTGTAATAGCGCTCCATCTCCTCGGCGGAGAGCCCCGCCGCCTGCGCGGTAATTTCCAGAATCACTGGCGTCGGATTCGGATAGGCCTCGATGTTGAGCAGTTTGAACGCGATGAGCCCGGCACCGGCAAACAGCAGCAGCCCCACCACGATGATCGCGCGCCGGCTTAAGCAAAAGGCGAGAAGAGACTTGAACATGAGGGTCTTATTCGGCTTGCGGAGCCGACAGCATGCTGCTTAGAAAGACGGCGCCGTCTGTTACGACCAGCTCGCCAGGGTGTAAGCCGTCGAGGATCTGAACCCGATCGTCTCTTCGCAGGCCTGGTTGGACGATTCTTTGCTCAAAATGGTGGCGGTCCGTTGTTACCCAAGCGGTCATCGTGCCATCGGGTTCGCGCACCACACCGTTAGCTGGTATCGCGATCCCCGCAGTCGGACCTCCGACACGGATTACGAAGTTCGCGAGCATCCCCGGACGCAGCTCATTCTTGGGGTCCTCGATCTCCGAGCGAACCGTTTCCCGATGGGTATTCGGATCGACGGTTGCGTAGATCTTCGATATCTTGCCCTTAAATACCCGATTTGGGTAAGCGATTACTTTGACTTGAACAGGCTGTCCCAAGCGAAATAAGCCGACATCGCTTTCGATGACATCTGCCAGCATCCATTTGATGGAGACATTAGCGACCGTATAGGGCGCCGGCGGGTTCCCCGGTTGCACCATCAGGCCTGGCGGCGCTTCGTACGACGTAATTTCACCGGCTATAGGGCTGCGAACGACCAGCGCGGGGTCAGTCTTGCGTGTAGCGATCATTTGATCGATTTCCTCGTCGCTCTTGCCAAATACGCGCACAGCGTCGCGCGCGGCTTTGAGGGCGCCGTCGGCAGTCTGCTGATCCGAGATCGCCTGCTCCAATTCCCGCTGCGCAACTCCGGGAAGGCCCTTGACGCGCTCCAGTTCCTTGTTGGTCAATTCGAAAGTCGCCGCCGCCCCGATCAGAGTTGATTCGGCCTGGATAAGGTCGGGGCTTTTGATCGTATACAGCGGCTGGTCCTTCTCCACTTGAGCGCCGAGTTCCACAAAAGCCTTAATAATGGTTCCTTGATAAGCCGGAAAGACTTGAACCGATAGGTCGTCCGGAAAGCTGATGGTGCCAACCGTCTCTCTCTCAATCGGGAACTGGTACGTCCCCACTGGCTCGACCTTGATCGAGTTCAGTTGGCTCGGGGACAAATCTACGGCGGGGTTAGCAGAGTCGGAATTTGTGTTCGACGCGTTCGAGTTCTGGCCGGATTGCTGGACCTTCGAGTCCGCGGCTTGGCTATGGCCGCAACCGGAATCCAGAAGCGCCACGGCGGCAATGATCGCTACGCCGGTCACCCACCCGATAACAGCTTGTTTGCTGAGGTTCATCATTTTCGTTCTGCGGTACATGCAGACAGCCGCATCAAAAGTCTTAGAACCTAAAATCTAGCGCCGCGAACGCGGTGGAACCATCGATCTTGTGTCCAATGGCTACGCTCTTTTAAGCGATCATTCGATTGGCTCAAATCCATGTGATTGGCTGAATCCCGATGGCGACTCTTTCGGCGTGAGATCCCGATCTTGTGGATGAGCCTCTTTTCGTAACACGCTATCCACCGTTAGGATTGATTCGAGTGTTGCGTTCGCGTCTTCTGAGGGAGTATGCATTCGTCTCTGCCATTCAACATTTCAGGCTCGGACGCTGAAGCGCTTCCTCTCCGGGCCGAGAGCCCAATCGCGGAAGCTAGGAATAACGACATGAGCGATCAATCGCAGGAGCGTCGAGTCCGGCTCGTTCTGGTCGATGAGCTTGGTCTGTTCCGCGAGAGCCTTGCGCGCTTTCTGGCTTCGGAACCGGGCTTCGAAGTCACAGGGCAATGCGGCACTTCTGCCGACGCTCTCGAACTGCTAAAGACGTCAGCAGCAGATGTCATCTTGTTAGATTTCGAAGTCGGTACGGAGCATGGAAATGATTTCATATCTGCCGCCAGGCAGGCAAACTATCAGGGGCATTTCCTGATCGTTGCGGGGGCTCCGGACGTGCGGAAATCAGCTCTCGCGTTAAAAGCTGGCGCGTCCGGTATCTTCCTGAAAAGCGAACCACCCGCACGCCTTTTAGAAGCCATCCATGTCGTTGCAGAAGGCGGAGTCTACGTGGACCCGAAGGTCATTCAGCTTCTGGCAGAGCAGCTTGTCGATCGGTATCCTCAGTCCGATTCGGCCGGGGATGAAAAGCCGCTCGATGAGAGCGAACGGAATGTGCTTCTCGGCATTTTGGGAGGCCTTTCCAATCGAAAGATCGGTGACAACCTCGGCATATCGGAAAGTTTGGTCAAGAGTATCGTTCAGCGTCTATTTACTAAGTCGGGTGTCAGGACCCGAAGCCAGCTGGTGAGGGTTGCACTCGAGGGCTCGTTGGGTGCCGCGCGTGAGTTCATGAAATACGGGCCCAATGCATCGGCGGCAGTTGGCTCTCCCACATCCAGAAGCCCTCTCATTCGGCTCCGCTACCGACAGTCAGCCAATCATATGATTGACCGTTAGTATGCCGCTTTTCGAAAGGGTGGCACTCATTATTGACGCCACACTCGGAGATATCCATCCGCGTTCGCGATTTCTTCGTTCGCCTAATCCCGGAACCACAGTTTTCAAGTGATCAATCGCCATTCGCTGGTGCGATCGCTTAGCCAATCGAACGATTGCTCCTATGATTCCGAAGCTAGCGGCCATCCATCGACGATGTCCCCGAAGATTTGGGTGTTAAACACGAGTAGATCGTCGCGTTTCGATGCGTCGTGTTATGGTACGACCTTTAGCAATCCATTCAGCGGCAGATCCTCTGAGGAGCTG
>JBAUZG010000144.1:0-24824 GCA_049585195.1 Bryobacteraceae bacterium
AACAACAAAACCAGCCCTAGGAGAAATAAAACGAGCCGCTCGGGAGAGAATTGTTTCGCGAGTACCTTGCGAAGACGCCGCCAGCCCCGGAAGTAAACGACACCCGTAACAAGCAGCAGACCGATTACGCGAGGATCCAGAGTCCACGAGCCGAGCGCGGCGATGGCAACCTTATCCACCTTTGCCGTTTCCCGCTTGCGTATCTCCACCCCCATTTGCCGGACTTGCGGGCTCGGCCGAGTAGCGAGCGGCGGGGCGGTAACCCGGCCTTAGAGTCATCAAATACGAGACGAGAGCGTCGACCTCGGCCGGATTCAGATTCTTTCCATAAGCGGGCATATTGCCTCCGCCCTGAATGACCTGGCGCACCAGCTCAGGCCCGGTCAGCCGCGTGGCGACGTCGTCAAGCGCTGGACCGCGCTGGCCTCCGTGCCCACCGAGCGAATGACAATTTCGGCACTGCTTATTTTGCAGAACCGTTGCCCCGCGCATTTCGAGCGGCGTTCGCCCCTTCAAATCTTGCGGTGGAATCGAGTCTCCGCTCCACGCATTCATCTGGGGCGACCACGGCCCAGTGTCTCCCAAATAGGTCAGCGTGCCCAGTGTCAAGCCGATGAGCAGAACGCTCAAGACCGCAACTGGCCGTCGCTGATAACTCTTTTCTCCCGTGCCCGAGATGAACGGAAGAGCCAACAGGAATGCAAGCATCAACGCGGGAAAGAAAAACAGGACAATGGTCTCCATCCAATCGGGCAGCAGCGCCAGCATTGCGAAGATCGATAGGAAGTAGAAATCGGGGCGCGGCACCGTATCAACGCGAGTCGGATCGGGCGGCCCCGACGGTCCGGCCGGCCCGAAGATCGCGGAACAAACCAGAATCGCAACCAGCACCAATGCGGCGAAGATCAAATCTTTGCCGATGGCGTGGGGTACGAAAGGCACCCCTTCTTTCTTAATGACTTCTTCGTAGTAAGCCTTGTAAGTCTCTTTCTCGACAGGTGTTCCCGGCTTGGGATATTCGTTGATTCCCTGCGCCAGCACCAGCCGCAGATGCATCACAACGATACCGATAATCAACGCCGGAACGATGAACACATGCAGTGTAAAAAATCGCGAGAGTGTTTCGCCGGCAATAATCGGCCCACCCAGCAGCAAATGTACCATCCGGTCGCCAATCAATGGAATGCGGCCGGTAATCGAGGCGCCGATGCCCAGCCCCCAGTAGGCGTCCTCATCGAACCGCATCACTTCCCCCGTGAACGCCATCGCAAGCGTCGAAATCATCAGGAAAATGCCGCTGATCCAGGTCAGCTCACGAGGATACTTGTACGCGCCGAAAAGAAACACTTGCACCATGTGCAAGGTCATCAGCGCAACCATGAAGTTCGCTCCCCAATTGTGCATCGCTCTCAAGTACCATCCCAGGTACTGAACGTGATTGAGATATTGCAGGCTCGTCCATGCCTCGCTCGTCGAGGGGACGTAGACAAAGGCCAGCACGGTGCCCGTGACGATCTGCAGTATGAAGCAAAGCAGCGTCGCACTCCCGAACACATACCACCAGCTCCCCGCGCTGCGCGGCACATGATGGCCTGCCGTCGATAAAAATAATTCGGTAAGATGCAGCCGCTTGTCGATCCAGTCGTAGAGTGACTTCAACATTCCTTGAGTCCTAGGAAAGTGGTTCTGCGAGGGTGGGCAGAATGCCGCCGCGAATAAACAACTGGCCGTTTTCCGTTTTTACAGCGTATTCGAACAGCCCTCGCGGAGGAGGACCCGCAGCCCGGCCGCCATCTTCGTAATACGCCCCGCCATGGCACGGGCAAAGAAACAGTTTCGATTCCTGAAACCACCGCACCGGACATCCCAGATGAGTGCAGTTGATGGCAAATACCTGAAACTTGCTCTCGTCGATGCGCCGCACCCAGCACGGGATTTCAGCCGTTGCCCCGTCCCACGGCCGCGTGAACGGATTCCTGTATGTCGCCAATCGCGTCTGGCCCGTTGGATACCGGCTCACGTCTCCCATATTGATCCACTCTTGGGGGGCGATCTTTTTCTTGGCAAAGGCGGAAAACACGTAGCCTATGATCGGTATCGCGATCAGCACGCCCGCCAGCGCATTGAGCGCCGCGCCCACGCTAAACAAAATGTTCCGCCGGGTCGGTGTCGAAATATCCGCCGGCGCATCGCCCTGGTTGATCACTGTGTCGTTTCTCCCGCGTACTGCGGCCGCTCGGAAGCCAGCCACGCCACTATGTCCGAAATCTCCTGATCGGTTGTCGGATGATCAGGTATGCGGTGCCGCCAATCGGGCATGCCCCAATCGGGGTAGCCGACAATCATCGTCGTGCGCAATCCCTGGTCGCTGATAAGAGCCAGAAAGTGCGGATCTAAAATCGGTCCCGCCACCACGCCTTTGACCTTGCCAAAGCCATGACACACCATGCAATTCTTCTGGTAAGCAGCCTCGCCACGCTGTGCGTCTCCCCGCGGCGCCTTCTCGACGCGATACACCGGCACCGGCGCGCCCTGAAAATCGACGTTGCGCGACCATTCGCGCTCCATGCCATCCACAATGGCCTTGATCTGATTCTCCGTCAATGTCCCGCCCTGGTCCTCAGCCATGGCCGGCATGGGGGTCCCCTTTCGTCCGTTCTTAATGGTGTTGTAGATGTCCTCGCGGTCCGCAACAGCCAGGTACACCGGATCGTTTAACCGCGGCGCCGGTCCTTTCATTCCGTTCTCGCCATGGCATCCAGCGCAATTCTCCGCAAACAGCTTGTGAAAATCCATGACGGGCTCCGGCACGGGAGTTTTTTCGAGCCTTTGCGGTTCCGCGCAGCTAGAAGCAAGCAAAACGCATGCTCCAAGCAAGAAGACCCAGAAGCTTGGCCGTGGCGCACGCTTCAGCGTGCCGCCGTGGGCTTTAGCCCGCGGTTCAACAGAGCGAACTGAAGTTCGCTCCAGCACGCTGAAGCGTGCGCCACAACGAGCCCTCATCGGTTCTCCTCTTCCGATCCGCGCTCGCCGAACTGACCTTCAATGGCCGCGCGTTCCAGGAACGGAAGATTCTGCATCGTGTCGATACGCTGCGTCTTCGCCGCGACGAATCCCGCAACCGCGCCGAACCCAATCTGGCAGATGACGAACCAAACCCAATTGACCCGCTCATTCAGCGCCGGATTCGTCAAATTCAACGTGGCCGCCAGCAGCCCGCTCCAGAAAAGCGGAACGACGAAGCCCGCCCATATCGGCGCCCCCCGTGGAAACATGGGCAGCGTCACCGCGTACAGGACGCCCACCAGAATGGAGATCACGCTGTGCGCCACGAATGCGATTCCAAACGCTACTGGATTAAACGCGCGCAATCCCTCGACTGTAGAATTCGCCATCGAAGGGATTATCATCGCGGCCAGCAAATTGATTGGATACCAGATGCTATGCTGCGCGAAGATCCCATAAGCGCACGCCAACCCCCCCATCGCCGCTCCACCCGCTAATCCGCCCCATAAACCCGCCGTGTAGGGATGAACCTTTTCGGGTATTCGCATGCGATGATGCCCCACCCCAACTCGCAGAGTCGCCACCGATCGCGAGCTTACGCGAACCGGCACCGCGCGCTCTTCCGGATAGCGCCGCTCTACGAATTCGTGCTCTTCATGAGGAATCACTTTCGGCCACCAGCCGAAGGCCGCCCGCAACAGAATCACGATACCAATAATGCTGACAGCGATATTTGTCACCAGCCCGGCCGCAAGCAGCGTGATGCCGAAGGCCAAGACCATCGGCCAAAACGTCGGCGCGGGCATCTTGATGGTGTTCTCGCGTTCCTCCTCGCTGTGTTTTTCTTCCATGCTCATCTTCCAATGATGTAAACCACTGTGAACACCACCGCCCACACCGCGTCCACAAAGTGCCAGTACCACGACAGAAACATAACCCGCCGCTCCTGCCTCTGGATCGGAAACCCCCTCATGGTCGCGATGAAAACAATCAGCAGAAAAGTCAATCCCACAATCACGTGGCTTGCATGCAAGCCCACCAGCATGTAAAACGTCGTTCCAAACAGATTCGTCGAGATTCTGAGATTCTTTTCGTAAATCAGGAAATGCCATTCGCTCGCGGTCTGATGGATGAACTCCGCTCCCAGCAGAATCGTCACCGCCCACCACAGTTTGAAGGCGCCCAAATTCGCGCGCTTCAGCGCATGTTCTGCCATCACAATCGTCCCGCTGCTCGAGAACAAACAAATCGATGCCCATATCGGCAGCTCGAGGACGTCTCTCGGATACGGCCCATTAACGCTCTTTCCTATGTAGTAAAGGTACGCGACAACAAAAATCGAAAACAGCGCGGTCTCGGTGATGATCAGCGAGATAATCCCCACAGCGCCGCGATCGGGCGTTTTCCATTCAGTCAGCTCAGCCGGAGTTGTCGTAATCGATGCCATGGATCCCTAAGCCTCGTACTTCCAGTCCGGATCTTCCGGATGCTTCAAATCCCATAAAGGCCGGCTGCTCCGCACCTCCGGCGATTGCTCGAAGTTATATTCGGGAGGCGGCGATGTCGTCGCCCACTCGAGCGTCCACGCATCCCACGGGTCGTCTCCGGCCAGTTCGCCGTGGCGCAGCGAATGAATCACGTTCCACGCAAACACGAGCACGCCCAATGCCTGGATGACCGCGCCCGTCGTCGACATCATGTTTAAGGCTTCCCAGCCGCGGCCCGCCTCATACGTATAAATCCGCCGCGGCATGCCCAGAATACCTAGAAAATGTTGGGGCATGAACGTCATATTGAACCCGATGCAAAACAGCCAGAAGTGCCACTTACCCAACTTCTCGCTCAGCATGCGTCCGGTCGCTTTCGGGAACCAATAGTAGATGGCCGCGAAGACCCCAAAGACAAAACCGCCCGCCAGTGTGTAATGGAAATGAGCCACCAAAAAATACGACTTGCTGAGCTGCCAGTCGAATGGAGCCACGCCCAGCATGATGCCTGTCAGCCCGGCCACTAGAAACTGGAATAGAAACGCGACACAAAACAACATCGGCGTTGCGAAGCGGATCTTTCCGCCATACATCGTCGCCGTCCAATTGAAGATCTTTATTCCGGTTGGAACTGAGATAGTCATTGTCGATGCGGCGAAGAAAATATTCCCCACCGACGTCATTCCAATCGTGAACATGTGGTGCGCCCACACGCCGGTGCTGATGAACCCGATCGCGACAATCGCGGCGACCATGGCCGACCGCCCGAAAATCGGCTTCCGCGAGAACACCGGAATCACTTCCGATAACGTGGCGAACGCTGGGAAAATCAGTATGTAGACTTCCGGATGCCCGAATATCCAGAAGAAATGCTCCCACAGGACTGCCGATCCGCCTGCCTGGGTGTTGAAAAAGGTCGCGCCCAAGTAGCGGTCCGCCAGCAGCATGAACTGCGCTGCCGAAAGCGGCGGAAGGGCGATCAGAATCAGCCAGGAGTCAGTCAGCATCGTCCACACGAAAATCGGCATTTTCGCCAGCGTCATTCCTTTGCATCGCATCGAAAGCGTTGTCGCGATCACGTTGATCGCGCTCGCGATGCTCCCGACGCCGGCAACCAGAATTCCAAGAGCCCAGTAATCGCTCGAATTGCCGCGCGAAAACGCTTTGGCTGTCAGAGGGCTGTAGGCAAACCAACCAACGTCGGGAGCCGATCCCACTCCGCTCAACCCTCCTCCGCCTACGTAGCTGAAATACAGCAAGAAGCCGCCGAACAGGAACATCCAGAAACCGAACGCGTTCAACCGCGGAAACGCCATGTCTCGCGCGCCGATCATCAGTGGAATCAGGTAATTCGACATCCCCGCTACAATCGGCATCCCCACCAGAAACACCATCGTGGTTCCGTGCATTGTGAACAGCCGGTTAAACGTGTCTGGCGGCACGAAATGGTTATCCGGTATCGCGAGCTGAATGCGTATCACGATCGCGAACGCTCCGGCTACCAGCAGAAAGAAGATAGCCGAAATCATGTACATCAGCCCCAGTTTCTTGTGATCGACGGTCGCTACCCAGTCATAGAGCAATTCCGATAGCGACAAATCGCGCCGGCGCCGCCTTGGACGTTCCAACGGGTAATCAAGGGTTGACATTCAAATCCTTCTCGCTTACTTCAACGTCTCTAAGTACGCCACCACCGCATTCAGTTGCCCGTCTGTCAATTGCATATTCGGCATAAAACATCCCGGCTTGATTTCTTGTGGGTCTTTGACCCACGCGCGAAGGTTCTCTTTCGTATTCGGAATCATTCCGGAAGCCAGCGTGTCGCGGCTCATCAGATGTGTAAGGTCCGGACCGAACGTGCCGTGTGCCGGCGTTCCCTTCACCGCATGGCAGTTAACACACGAAAGCGATTCAAAAGTCTCACGGTTCGCTGCGACGGAAGGATCGCTCACACCCGACTCCTTCTCATCGGCGGCCCATTTCTGAAATTCGTCCTTCGAACGCACCACCACGCGGATCAGCATATTGGCATGCTGTGTGCCGCAATACTCCGCGCACGCGCCCAAATAAACGCCCGTCTCCTTCGGGTCCATCCACCACTCGTTGTTCCGGTTCGGAATCACATCCATCTTGACGCCCAGGTCCGGAATCCAGAAACTATGGATTACATCCGCCGATTGCAGTTTCAAAAAAGTAGCCTGATGGTCCGCTCCCGCTTGCGGCACATTCAGCTCGTTCGCCGTAACGATGCCGAGATCGGGATACCGTATTTCCCACCACCACTGATGCCCTATAACGGTCGCGTGCAAGGCGTTTGCGGGCGGTTTTACATCCTGCACGCTCATTACTACCCGTGCAGTCACCATACACAATACGAAGACGATCAGTATGGGAAGCACCGTCCATGCCGCTTCAATCTGTGTGCTCCCATAAACCTGCGGTGGTTCCTCGAGGTCGTCCTGCGCCCCTCGGCGCCTGAAACGGACCAGCGCAAACACAATCAATCCCGCGACTATGACGAAGATCACCCCAGTCACTGCCAGCACCAACTTACCGATGTTGGTAATTTCGGTCCCCGGCGTTGTAAGGGTCCTGAAGATGCTGGCAAACCGGTGTTCGTCGGTGCTTGCCGCCGATGCTGCCTGCACAAACGCTGCTGCGATCGCTAAAGAACGGGCGTGCATCTCTAAAATGATACCCATGATGCTCATAAGAGCGGTTCGGATTGCGAAAATTCTTTTCGCGGCATCCCTGTCTCTTTCCGCGCAGCCGAAGGTCCCTCGCCAAGGCTATCGCATCGTCCGCCAGTTCCGCCACGACCCGAAGGCATTTACCCAGGGTTTGATTTATCTCAATGGAGTGCTGTACGAGAGCACTGGTCTTGAAGGACATTCGTCACTTCGCAAGGTAGATCTCGAAACTGGCGGCATTCTCCAGGAAATCAAAATACCAGAACCGTTTTTCGCCGAGGGTTTAACCGACTGGCGCCAGCACCTGGTGCAACTCACATGGCAGTCGCATGCTGGCTTCGTCTATGATCTGATCACCTTCGCTAAGTTGCGCGAATTCTCGTATCCGGGCGAAGGCTGGGGCCTCACTCACGACGGAAAAGATCTCATCATGAGCGACGGCTCCGATACACTTCGTTACCTCGATCCCGAAACCTGTCAAACGGTCCGCCTGCTTCACGTGGCTGCCAATGGCGAGCCAGTCACAAATCTGAATGAACTTGAATACGTTCGCGGCGAGATCTACGCAAACATCTGGCAGACGGATAGCATTGCCCGCATCTCTCCCGCTACGGGAAAGGTCCTGTACTTCGTGGATATGACCGGTCTCTTGAGCGTCGCCGACCGAGCCGGCCAACCTGACGTCCTAAATGGAATCGCCTACGACTCGAAAAAGGACAGGCTGTTCGTCACGGGCAAGCTCTGGCCAAAACTGTTCCAAATCAAAATCGTCGACCGGCACTGACCACGGAGGGTGGGCTTCAGCCCGCGCGGGACTTCAGTCCCGCCGGTCGTCATTCACCGCTTCGGAGGAGGAGGCACATACAGCTTAACTATCTTCCCACCGCCTTCATAATCGAGCTCATAAACGCCTGACGATTTCTTCTTGGAAGGCGCAGGGAAGTAGAGATAACCAGCAACCGGCGCGGCGGCCGCAACATTTGGCAGCGACTTATACGTGAGCTCCATCTCGATTGCCCGGCGATCCCGGTCCCTTGAGCCTGGAGTCGAACCCGGATAACGCGGGTCTGGTTCGCCAACTCCCACACCAACCCCAGCCGCAGTCGTCCAACCTCCCGTGCGCCCGCCGTACGGCCCAGGTCCGCTTTCGTAGCCGACACCCACACTCGGGCGCACGGTCACGTCTGAGGGCGAACCCGGCCCCGGCGCGTCTTTGCGCTCGAGAACCGCTGCCACGGTCTCCGGCGAGGCCGGTCGGATCGCGTCACCCGATCCACCCATCCGAAGCAAGAAATCGTCGCGATTCAAATCCACTTTCGAGCTTTTTCCGGGAAACACTCCGATTTCAAGCACAATATATCCACTCGACAGATTCGCGGCGAAGCTATTCTTTACTTGCTCTTTGGATAGCGCCGCTGCGCCATACGTCGCGCTCGAGGATTGTTCGTAAGCCGGATAGTCTTGCGCGCTCGGGCGTGGCTTAATGCCAGTGTTCGGCGGCGCTGACAGCGCAATGAGCGCGCAACCAGTCGAGATCGCAACCAACCGTACCATACCCACTCTCCTGAGTCGGACCATCTGACGCCGCCCACTACCTGACGGTTACAGACCCACTTTCCGAGCCGCGACCGCAAGAGAGCGGAGTTGTGCACTCCCACCCCCAAACTACCCCACGTCCTGCGCCCGCCCCTTCCATTCGCCTCCTTGCCCCCTCCAGAATCTCACAGCCGAATGGACCGTAGCACCCGCGTAAAATACCGCAGCCGCGGGTAGACTGAGCGCCCACAATACGTTCAATCCGTAGAACGTCACGATTGGCGCGTATGCGGCCGTCATCAGAAGCCATGCCGCAGCGCCAAAAATCGAGTACGGCAGCCGGCCCGAAAACGTAAGTACCACGGGCAACACATAAGTCATCCCCAAGCCAACGAGCGTACCCGCCAGTAGCAACGTCGAATGCTTCAACTGATTGAACGCGGTTCGCGATATCATCTGCCCGATCTCGCTGAAACTGCCATAAGAACGCAGGCTGCGTGTCCGCTTCGCGAGACCCAACCACACCCGGCCGCCCGACCGTTTGATAATCCGGGCAAGCGCGCAGTCATCGATGATTTCGCCTCGAATCGCTGCCATACCACCCGCCCGCTGTAAGCGACTGGGACGAATGAGCATGCACCCTCCGGCAGCACCGGCTGTCTTACGCCGCCGGTCGGCGATCCACGCGGGAGGATACAACAGAAAGAAAAAGAACACGAACGCCGGAATCAGTGCTCTTTCCGCGACAATTCGACAGGAAAGTTTCACCATTAATGAGACCAGATCGTAATTCCCGCCTTCTGCGATCGCAATCAGAGTCGAAATACTGTTGGCTTCGTGCTCGATATCTGCGTCGGTTAGCAGGAGATAATCAGGATTCATCAAGAGTGCCTGTTCCAGTCCTTCCGCAACTGCCCACATCTTCCCCGTCCACCCTTCACCCAAAGCGCCAGCTTCGAGCACATGCAGCAGATTTGACCGGCCTGCTTGCTGGGCTCCCCGACGCGCAGCTTCCGCCGTGCCGTCTGTGCTCCCATCGTCAACCAGGAACACACTAAGCTCGCCAGGGAACGATTGAGCCAGCACCGAACGAACCGTCTCGCCTATCACTTCCGCCTCGTTTCTCGCCGGTATCACAACCGCCACTTTTCGAGGCGTCGATACCTGTGTCGTGGACACCGGAAGATGCCGACGCACTTGCCAGAATCTGCCACGTCCTAACAGCAGGTATATCCATATCAACACCGGAATTGCTGAAGCGGCCAAAGCCGTGCCGTACTCCAGCGTCATTTAACGCCTATGCCGGCTGCTGCTGTGTCATGCAATGCAATGTGCCTAAACCCAGCACCAAATCTGTGCCGGCGATGCCAATCACTTTTCGCGTGGGAAACAAATCGGCTAGTTTGTTCAAAGCGATGCGATCATTTATATCGTTGAAAGTCGGCACAAGCACCATTTCATTCGCAATGTAGAAATTTGCATAACTGGCAGGGAGCCTTTGCCCGTCGAAGAAAACAGGCGAGGGCATGGGTAATGTCTCTATACGGAACAGTTGGCCGTTCCGATCGCGCATCTCCTTCAGAAGCGCCAAATTCTCTTTGAGCGGTTCGTAATTCGCCTCTTTCGGATCATTCTCGCTCACGATCACAATCGTGGTTTCATCGGTGAACCGAGCCAAATCGTCAACATGCCCGTGCGTATCGTCGCCCGCAATACCGTTTCGCAACCATAACGTATTTCCGGCTCCGAGGAAATCGCGGAAAATATCTTCCAGATCGTGCGCCGAAAGTGATGGGTTCCGCGCTTGTACATCGCTAAGCAAGCATTCTTCCGTTGTAAGAATACTTCCCGCGCCGTTAACGTCGATGCTGCCGCCCTCGAGAACCACGCGCCTGCCCTTCACCTCTGGCGTCCACATTGGCCAGTTCCGCGTCGTTGCGAGTTGCTCCGTGACGCAGTCGTCGCTCCGCCAGTTGTCGTATTTAGCCCAGCCGTTGAAATGCCAGTTCAAAGCCCCTGTCGCGCCCATCTCGTTCCGAACGAAAATGGGACAGTAATCGCGCGTCCAGCTTCGATCGGTCCTGATCCGAAAAAACTCGACGCTTTCCATCCGCGCATGGCACTTTTCGAGTGTCTTGCGCGCCTCTTCCTCAATCTCCGCATTTTCCACCAGAATGCGGACCCGCTCCACACACGAGAGATGCCTGACGATGTCGCCGTAGACCCATTTGATCGCGGAGAACTTGCCGGGCCAGTCCGTTTCTTCATGCGGCCACGCGATCCACGTTGCTTCATGCGGCGCCCATTCCGCGGGCATCCGAAACCCGAGCGCCGCTGGAGTCTGCGCCGGTTCACTCCCCGTCATCAGCTCAGCCATCGCGAGGTTATCGGCGCATACGCATCAATACGGCGATCTCGAAAAAACGGCCAGTTGCGCCGTACTTCATCCATCCGCTTGGGATCGCACTCAACTACCAACACTTCCTCTTTGTCTGCCGAAGCCTCCGCTATCAGTTGCCCAAACGGATCGGCAACAAACGAGTTGCCCCAAAATTCGAGCCCGCTATTCGCCGGCCCCTCGAACCCCGTACGGTTTACCGCCGCCACATACACGCCGTTTGCAATCGCATGCGCGCGTTGAATCGTTCGCCAGGCGTCCAACTGTGCGGCCCCATATTGCGCTTTTTCCGACGGATGCCACCCGATCGCGGTGGGATAGAAAAGGACCTGTGCTCCTTGCATGCTCGTCAATCGCGCCCCTTCCGGATACCATTGATCCCAGCAAACTAATACGCCCACATTCGCGTATTTCGTCTCAAAGTTTTTGAAGCCCAAATCTCCCGGGGTGAAATAAAACTTTTCGTAATAAAGCGGATCGTCCGGAATATGCATCTTTCGGTACAGACCTTCAATCTCACCGTCGGCATCCAGGACCACGGCTGTATTGTGATAAAGCCCTTGAGCCCGTTTCTCGAAAACTGAGGCGACCACCGCAATTTCCAATTCCTTCGCCACGCCCGAAAGCACTTCTGTCGAAGGTCCGGGAATCGTCTCCGCAAGATCGAACAGATCGGCGTTTTCCTCGCGGCAAAAATATTGCGATCGAAATAGCTCTTCGAGACAGATGATTTCGGCGCCCTTCGAAGCCGCCGCGCGAATTCCCTCGACCGCCTTCCGCAGGTTCTCGTCAACATCCAAAGAGCATGCCATCTGAACCAGCCCGATCTTGAAGGCGCTGTCGCGGCGTAAGTTACCAGCCGAGTTCTTGCTTGAAAATGCGGGCATTCTTCTATTCTCTGTGGTCCGGCCCGGCAGTCCCCTTCCGCTTTACAACAAAGCGGCTTCGGCAGCCTCAGCCGAGTCGAAAGTCACAAGTAGCTGATCCACGCCACACATCGCGAACAAGCTCCTAAGACGCTCGTTGGCCTTCAGCAACGCGTATTTCTCTCCGGCCCGGCCACAAGAGACATGAAGCCCGATCAGACTCCCGAGTGCCGCGGAATCGATATATGGCACCTCCGCCAGATCGATCAGCATCACGGCCGCTCGAGGATGTTGCCGCGTGAGGTCTTGAAATTCGAAGAAGTTGTGAATTGTAAGCGGTCCCCGCACCTTAATAATGCGAACGCCTTCCGATGTACCGTCGAGCGTTTTCAGTTCGAGCGCCTGCGTCGGATGATGTTCCACAATCGTCAATCATATGCAGAGATTGTTGCAGTTTTGTGACATCAGTCCGATTTCCAAACTTGGGGAGGGTGGGCTTCAGCCCGCGCGGGGCCTTCAGCCCCGCTAGTTAAAATAATGCTTTGAGACTGACAATTTACAGTCTTTTGCTGTTATTGCTGCATTTTCAATCTGCCTTTAGCGCCCCGCCGCCTGTTACGTGCCCCGCGGGAACCTCTATCGGTAATGTCGACCTCAAGGTCTCCACAATCGGGAAGCCGCATGCGTTACCCCTGCGGACCATCAACCGCCTCACCGAAGGTGACACCATCGCCTATGCTCCTATCCTTAGAACCGGCGAAAAGCGTTCCGGGGAAGTGTCGATCGTGCTTGCGCCCGCCTCGCCCGAATCGAAGGACCAAACGGTCATGGTGCTCGATCCCAAGCCCGCTAATAGGCCGGCCGACTGGAAGATTTCGCGCAAGATTTCAGTCGTGGCATTCGTGTACGGACCCGACGGCCTCAATCGCACCAAGGTGCGGACCCTTCTCGCCAAAAATAGCGACTTGGTTACCCAGCTTGCCGACTATGCCGAGAAAACGGCACAGACCGAAGCTCTCATCGATACGTTAACTTCCGCCACGGCCTCCTCCGCTTCTACGAGCGCTGCCCTCCAAGGTTTTGCGTCTCAATACGGCCTGAATGTCAAGATCGACAAAACTCAACCTGTCGATCAGCAGGCCATGACCCTTTTTCGCACCGTGAACCCCGCGATGGAAACAACCGACCCGCTTGCCTCCGAGTCGTCCCAGAGTGTCGGCGAAACAGCCAGCATCGCGACTTCGATTGCCGGCCTCTTCTTTGGGAGTCCGGTGGGTCTAGCTGCAGGCGGCGCGGCCATGGTTATGGATCTCAGGGCGCTCGCGTTCCCTCGTACCGATTTCCGTTCGTCCCTCGCCGAACCATTGCCTGACGCAGGGCTAGCTCTCTGCGCCAAAACGGCCCCTCCAGGACCGCACACCAAAATCGCCTACCTATGGGCCTCGCGCATACCCAATACCGCCGCGCCAGAGATCACGATAGGGAAGGCCAATTCGATCCCAGTCGCTCAAAAATCTCCTGTCCCAGTCGAAGTGGCTGAGACCGACTGGAAATACGTGGACCGAATCCACGACTGGCAGCTCATCGGCGAGGACAAGAAGCCTATTGCCGTCGGCGTCAAGAAGCTTCTTGATGAAAAGGGACTCGAGTTCGACCTTTCCAAAGCTAAGGTCCCTCCCGGAACCTACAAGCTCGAAGCCGCCTGGGATTGGGACCGGTTTCCTATTAAAGGCGAATTGCAGGTTCAAAAATTCGGCGATTTTTCAACCGCCCATGTCGACCCGTTATCCCAGGACCAGCTCATCGCCGGCAAAGGCAAGGTCCGCGCCGCGCTCACAGGTAGCGATTTCGAGTTTGTAACCACTGTTCAGTATCAAAAAGCAAACGACGAATTCGCAAAGCCCGAGCCCATTCCCTATGTCCTGCCGGACGGCCTGCGCCGCGGACCCCAGGAACATCTTGATGTCTTGGTCGATACCAAGGACCTCGAGCCCGGGAAATACGAGTTCCTTTTAGCTCAGGTCGATGGCCACACGCATCCCGTCAACTTTCATATCCTTCCCGAGCCGCCATCCATTTCCAACCTTCCGATCGTGATCAGTGGTAGCGACAACGTTCGCGAGGTCACGTTGAAAGGCGAACACCTCGACCTGATCACGAAGCTCGAAACTGCAAGAGGAAACATTGTGCTTGCGCCTCCGCTGCCGCAGCAAAATGAGCGCACTGCCACAATCAAAGTCACCGATACACTCAAACCGGGCGCTGCTTACGATATCGACGCGTTTGTTGCCGGTCACACCGAGCCCCTGGTTTTCCCTGAAGCCATTCATGTCGTTGGGCCGCGGCCTCTCATTACAAGCGCAAAGCTTTCTCCCCCATCCGAGATGCCTATCCCGCTCCAGCCCGGCGAACTTGCCGCCGGTGTGTTCGTCAGCGGCATGCTCGAAGTAAAGAATCTCGCGAATAGCAGCGCAGTCCAACTAAGCTGCGAAGGTCAGGAAGGCAATGTTGTCACGGTTCATATGGGCGAACACACCAGCTCGGCCAATCTCCAGCAGCTCGCCGCCGGCCAGGTCTTTCTCTCCTTCGATACCAATGGCTGGCCCGCCGGTTGTACTATCCAGGCCCGCATCGACAACGGTCCGGATGGCCTTTCCGGTCCATGCCGGCTGGGACGGCTGGTGCGCTTTCCTCGAATCGATTCATTTCAAGTCACCAGCAGCGAGGCCGCCACTTCCACCTACGTCGGCGAGCTCATCGGCACCGACCTTCAGAATATTGAAAAGATCGGCTGGGATGGTAGCAATGGAAGCGTAGTCACCGACCTGCCATCGCCCATCCCGGGTGCAGGCATGCAACAGTCGTTGAAAGTGAAATTGCCCGCAGCCGAGCCGAGCCCCCACGCTCCTCTGTACATCTGGCTCCGTGGCGATCAGGAGGGCAGGCTCACTACCATCCACGATTAACCGCGCTTGTCAGCCCAAGTTCGTCATTGGACCGCTTGCTTGCGCGCGCGGCTCGGTAAGCGTTTGAGCCGAAGGGAACCGTTTCCGAGCCACGACCGCGAGGGAGTGGTTGCGATGAACTTCGGTGACGACCCGCGATATAAAGGATTGGTACCGCCAGTCCGTGTCTGAGGCGATCTATTGGCTAAAAAATTGTTTGGCACCGATGGCATTCGAGGAGTCGCCGGCGAGCCGCCCCTCGATGCCCGTACCGCTCATGCGCTCGGTGTAGCGTTGGGGCAATGGGCCCGTGTGGCTGCCGGAGGCGAGACCACCGAAGCGCCTGAAATTATTGTCGGCATGGACACGCGCGAATCTGGCCCCTGGCTCGTTGGACAAATTGCTGGAGGGTTGAAGCGGTCCCGCGTTCGAACGAGATTTGCCGGAGTCATTACTACACCAGGCGTCGCTTACCTTGCGCGCACAGGCCATTTCATAGCCGGTGTAATGGTCTCGGCCTCGCACAATCCGTATCACGACAACGGCATTAAGGTCATCAATCACGCGGGCTACAAATTGGCCGACTCTCTTGAAGAAGAGCTCGAAGGCCAGATGTTCCAATGGCTCGACAGCACGGATGAAGCCGTCGCCGATAGCGTGCCGCGGGACGCCAGCCTCGACACCATCTACAGCGATTATCTTGCCTCCACGGTTCACGGCGACTTGCCTTTTCATCTCGCCGTTGATTGCGCCAACGGTTCAGCAACCGCCATGGCCCCGGAATTGTTCCGCCGGCTGGGCGCTCGCATCGAGCTCATCGGCAACGAGCCGGATGGCCGCAACATTAACCTGAATTGTGGCTCGCTCCATCTCGAATCGCTCCAAAAACTTGTGCTCGAAACCGGCGCCGATTTGGGCGTCGCGTTCGATGGCGATGCCGATCGCGCCCTGTTTGTTTCGCGGGACGGCAAAGTCGTGGACGGCGATGCCATCCTATATATAGCGGGCGCCGCGCTTAATGCTTCGGGCCATTTGCCTGGCGATATCGTCATCGCCACCGTCATGTCGAACCTCGGCCTCGAGAAAGCGCTCGAGCGTCACGGCATTTCGCTTGTCCGCACGCCTGTCGGAGATAAATATGTGCTCGAAGAGATGCTGAAACGCGGAGCCACTCTCGGGGGTGAGCAATCGGGCCATGTGATCTTCTCCGAATACGCAACTACCGGCGATGGCATCCTGACTGCATTGCGCGTTCTCGAAATTATGCGCCACAGCGAATTATCCTTGAACGAACTTGCCTCCGCCGTCAAAACCTTTCCGCAGAAACTCGTCAATGTCCGCGTCAAATCGAGGAAGCCGCTCGATATGCTCGATCACGTTCAGCACGAAATCCGCGCTGCCGAAGATGAGTTTCAATCGTCGGGACGCGTCGTGGTACGCTTCTCGGGCACTGAGCCCTTAGCCCGCGTCATGGTCGAAGCGGAATCGGACGAGCAGGTTGAGAAGTGGACTTCGCGGATTGCTCACGCCATCCGTCAGGAATTGGGAGCACTAGATTGAAACCCTTTATTTTGTGGTCGGCCCTCATCGCGGTTCTAGGAACTTTCACCGCGGGCGCTATCGCCCAGTCCAAACAGAAGCCTCCCGGCGAGGACTGGGTGTCGCTGTTCAACGGCAACGACCTGGAAGGCTGGAACAAGGTCGGCAAGGAAAGCTGGACAGTCGAAAACGGTTTGATTCACGGTAAAGGTTTGACCAACGATTACGGTTATCTCGAAACCGCCAAGCAATACAAAGATTTTCAGCTTTCGCTCCGCTTCAAGTGCGTTGGCGACGGCAATAGCGGTGTCTTCTTTCGCTCCGCATTTAAGCCCGGCACCGCCGACGTAACCCAGGGTTATCAATTTGAAATCGACTGCACGATGATGCACCACACGGCGGGCGTCTACGCCGAAGATGGCCGCGGCTGGCTTGTTTGGCCTGCTCCCGAAAACGAAGGCGTCGTCCGCATGGGCGAGTGGAACGACTATCTCCTCGAGGTAGTCGGCAATCGCTACCGCTCGCGCTTGAACAGCGTCGAGATGGTCGACTTCACCGATCCTCATCCCAAAGCCGCCGACGGAACCATCGCCCTTCAATTGCATGCCGGCGGCCGCGGCAACATGGAGTTCAAAGACATTTGGATCCGCGACCTTTCACATCGCGACTGAAGAGTCCCTCCGTCCAACGCATGGAACGCGCCGTTGTCAGCGCATTCCTTCTCTTCCACATCCTCGCCATCGCCTGCTGGGCCCTCCCCATCGACACGCCGCTTCTTATCGCCCTGCGAAATGCCGTCAGTCCCTACATGTTATGGTCCGGGCTCTTCCAACGCTGGAATATGTTTGCCCCCGAGCCGGCCAAAGTCGACTTCTATATCGAGGCCGATATCACCCTGCACAACGGAGAAAAACGCACCTACGTTTTGCCCCGAATGGAGAAATTGAGTTACGCCGAGCGCTACGCCAAGGAGCGTTACCGCAAGTACATCGAATACCTGCGCCAGGACACTTACTCCGGTCTTTGGCCGGACGCCGCCAAACACATTGCGCGGCTCTACGCAAATCCCTCAAACCCGCCAGTGTTCGTGATTCTCGTGCGCTACTGGTCCCAGATCAGCCCCCCAGCGCCCGGCGGCACTCTTCAAAGGAGCCCGTGGTCTCGGGTTCCCTTCTACATCTATGTGGTTAAAGCCGACGATCTGAAATGAGCATTCATTCCGTCGTCAAAGCCTGGAATCGATTCTTCTTCGAACCGCAATCCCCAACTCCCATCGCCCTCTTCCGAATCCTCTACGGAATCCTGACCATCGCGAATCTTCTGTTCCTCTATCCCGACTGGCTCAACTGGTTCGGCCCGCACGCATGGGTGACGATCGCCACGATGCACAACCTCGAGCCAGGCACGCGCCTCAACCTGTTTATGCTGATTCCTCAAACCGATCTCTCGGTTATGGCGCTGTTTTGGGTCTTTCTCCTGTTTGCGATATCTCTCGCGCTCGGCCTCTTCACACGATTCAGCACGATCGTTGTTTTCTTGTGTCTCACTTCAATCCACCAGCGGAATATTTATATCCTTCACGCTGGCGACACGCTGATGCGGGTAACCGGCTTCTTCCTGATGTTTGCTCCGGCCGGAGCCGCCTTTTCCATCGACCGCCTCATCCGCGTTCGGCGAGGCAAGGAAGAGCCGGTTATTCGGCCGAGAAGCCCTTGGGCCCAGCGCATGATCCAGTTCGAACTGGCACTGGTCTATCTCACCGGCTTCGGCTGGAAGTCGCTCGGATCCGATTGGGTGGACGGAACCGCGCTTTACTACGTGTTTCACGTCGATCAGCTAAGGCGTTTCCCACTGCCCTCCTGGTTTTACGATCTGGCCGTCTTGAAATTATGTGGATGGTTCACTCTCGCTTTTGAATTCGCATTCGGAATTCTGGTTTGGTTCAAAGAAACGCGCTACGCCATGTTGGCCCTGGGAGCCGTTTTTCACCTCTCCATTGAATACATGCTGAACATTCAACTGTTCGAGTGGATGATGCTGGCGACATACGTAATTTTCATAGATCCAGACGATTTAGACCGCGCCTGGAAATGGATCGCCACCATAGTCCGCGATCGGCGCGTTGTCCATAAGCGCTGACGTAGCGCACGCACTTTGCGTGCCGCGTCGAGACTCTTCTCGACGCCAATTTTACTTCTTCATGAGCGGTTCCGCTGGCAGAAAAACGACGGTATCCGCAGCGGCCTCTCAGTCCGCGTCTTCAACCGAGCGATCTTGGATCTTTCACAGCTTCTGAGCGACTGGCCTGCACGCTATAGTTCAATTAGCTCATTGCGAATCTCGCTATTCATTACCTGCTATAACGACACGCTATTTCCGGAGACCGGCAAAGCGGTTGTCGCCGTTCTCGAGCGCCTCGGACACACGGTCGAATTCCGCTCCGCCCAGACGTGCTGCGGCCAGATGCACTACAACACGGGCTACCAGAGGGAAGCGTTTCCCATGATGCGCCACTTCCTTGAACTATTCGCCGACGCGGAAGTCATCTGCATTCCATCCGCATCCTGCGTTGCCATGATTCGCGACCACTATCCCAAAATGGCCAGTGCCACAAAAGACCCTCGTCTCATTCAACAGGTTGAGGCTGTTCTCCCGCGCGTCTTCGAGCTCTCCGAGCTCCTGGTCGACAAACTCGGCGTCTCGAACGTGGGCGCATTCTATCCGCACACCGTTACGCTTCATACCTCGTGCCATTCGCTCCGTTCTCTGCGCGTCGGCGACAAGCCTGTCCAACTATTGAAAAACGTTCGCGGCCTTCAACTCTTGGAATTGCACGAAAGCGGCGAGTGCTGCGGCTTTGGCGGCACGTTCTCTGTCAAGAACGCCGAAGTCTCCGCTGCCATGCTCTCCGATAAAATCCGCTGCATTCTCGATACCGGGGCCGAAATATGCACGGCCGGCGATAACTCTTGTCTCATGCACATCGGCGGCGCTCTTAGCCGTCAGCGGACCGGCGTCCGTTGTGTTCATCTGGCGGAGATTCTCGCTTCCACCGAAACCGGGGAAGCGCTATGATCCGCGTCGGAGAAGCGGCAGAAGCGTCTTCATTTCCGCAAGCCGCTGAGCGCCTCATAGCCAATACTCAGCTTCGTCATAACGTCCGGCATGCTACCGATGTCATCCGCAGCAAGCGGAACAAGGTCGTTGGAGAAATGCCCGACTGGGAGCAGCTCCGCGAAGCCGGGCGCCAAATCAAAGAGCATACCCTCAGCCGCCTCGATGAGTATCTGCTCCAGTTCGAAGAGGCCTGCACGCGCGCCGGCGGCAACGTGCACTGGGCCCGCGATGCCGACGAAGCCAACCGCATCATCGTCGGCATCGTCCAGTCGCACCACGAAGAGGAAGTCATCAAGGTCAAAACCATGACTTCCGACGAGATCCTTCTCAACGACGCGCTCGAAGCCGCCGGCATCACGCCTTACGAAACTGACCTGGCCGACCTGATCGTCCAGCTTGGCGGCGATAAGCCGTCGCACATCGTCGTCCCCGCCCTCCATCGCAACAAAATGGAGATCCGAAAGATCTTCCTCGACAAGATGAAGCTCGATCATCTCGGCGAAGAACCGGAGGATCTCACCAACGCCGCGCGCCGCTACCTGCGCGAGAAGTTTCTGCGCGTGAAGATCGGTATCAGCGGCGCTAATTTCGCTATCGCCGAAACTGGTTCTGTTTGCGTCGTTGAATCGGAAGGCAACGGCCGGATGTGCGTCTCGTTGCCCGAGGTGCTGATCAGCCTGGTTGGCATCGAAAAAATTATTCCTACATTTGCCGATCTCGAAGTTTTTCTTCAGCTTCTTCCCCGCTCCGCCACAGGCGAACGCATGAACCCCTACAACTCCCTTTGGACCGGCGTTACTGCGGGCGATGGCCCGCGCGAGTTTCACGTCGTTCTGCTCGACAACGGCCGGACGCGCGTGCTCGCCGATCCCGACTCGCGCGAAACTCTGCATTGCATCCGCTGCGGAGCCTGCTTAAATGCCTGCCCTGTATACCGCCAAACCGGCGGCCACGCCTACGGATCTGTTTATTCGGGACCGATCGGCGCGATTCTCACGCCTCAGCTTCAAGCGATGCAGCACTCGCAATCGTTGCCCTACGCGTCCTCTCTATGCGGCGCGTGTTATGAAGTTTGTCCCGTCAAAATCAATATTCCCGAAATTTTAGTTCATCTGCGCGGCAAAATTGTCGAGAATGGGGACGCCCCGCGAAGCGAACGGTTGATGATGAAGGCCGCCGCTTTCGCACTCGAAAATTCCACTCGCCTCTCGGGCGCGCAAAAGCTGGCCCGCATCGCGCAACTGCCGTTTGAAACGCACGGCGTCATCCGCCGCTTGCCAGGCCTGCTCGGCGGATGGACCCGCGTTCGCGACCTGGCGCCCGTACCTAAGGAATCGTTCCGCCAGTGGTGGGCAAAGCGCGGGCAAAAGGGCCCGCAATGACAACTGCCAAAGACGAAATCCTGAATCGCATTAAAACCGCGCGTGGCCACACTATTCCGCCTATCGAGCGTGGTTATCTTCGTGAAGGCCTGTTAAGCGCGGCCGACCGCATCGATCTCTTCATCGATCGCCTTAACGATTACGGCGCCGCCGTCTATCGCGCATCCCTTCAGTACGTTCCGCAAACTGTAGCCGGCATTCTTCGATCCCGCTCCAAAACCGGCTTGCTCGTGCCTGGCGGCCTCGACCCAGCCTGGCTGCCCGACGGCTTCGATTTCATCCGCGCGGACACCCTTACCTATGCCGAAATCGACTCGAGCGAAGGAGTACTCACCGGATGCGCCGTTGCCATCGCTATGACAGGAACTATCGTAGTTCGCCACTCACCTGGCGAAGGCCGGCGCGCACTCACGCTGATTCCCGATTATCACCTGTGCATCGTGTTTGAACATCAGGTCGTCGAAACAGTCGCCGAGGCCATTCAACGCATGACCGAATTCGCCACTTATCCCATCACGACCGTTTCCGGCCCTTCCGCCACATCCGATATCGAGATGACCCGCATTAAAGGCGTGCACGGCCCCCGCACCCTCGAAATTCTCCTTGTTGCAGATTAACGCTTCCTTCCGTAAGACCTTACAGAACCGCGAGCGTCAGCAAGCGGAGCTTCGAGCCCGCGCGGCTCGCTCTGATACTATCTGGCATAATGCGTTCGCCGGTCGCTCTGCTCCTCGCTTTCTCCTCGGTATTCACCTTGTTTCCACACTTGCTGGCAGCGCAGACCATAATCACTTGCAGCTCTGACAACGGCAAGCGGCGCTACTGCCCCGCAAATACACGCGGAGGTGTGAAACTCGGGCGTCAGCGCAGCGGGTCGCCCTGCAAGCTGAATTACAGCTGGGGCTTCGACCAGCGCGGCATCTGGGTCGATCGCGGTTGCCGCGCCGATTTCATTCTGGGGCGCGTCAGCGCCGCCCCGGTTCCGCCGCCTCGTCCGCCCGTTGCCCAGCCCCTGATTATTACCTGCTCTTCGAATAACATGTCCCGCAACTACTGTCCCGCCAATACCACCCGAGGCGTCACCCTGCGCCGCCAGCTGAGTGGCTCCGTCTGCCGCCAGGGTGTCACCTGGGGCTACGATAAGCGCGGCATCTGGGTCGACCGGGGTTGTCGCGCCGAATTTGTGGTGCGCTAAGCGCGAGACTGCCCCAACAAATAGTACGTAATCATCCGCCTAACCCCGCCAATGGTAGTGCATCTTCTTTACTTTCCCGACTTCCCCCGGTTACCATGGAAGCACCCCCGAGAATAAGGAGAGAAGGGGTTACTCTTTTTGCTAAAGCTCAAGCGCGTCGAAGTCCACGGATTCAAATCGTTCTGCGATCGAACGGAAATGAAGTTCACCGGCCGCGGTATCACCGCCGTCGTCGGGCCAAATGGATGCGGCAAGTCGAACCTTAGCGATGCCATTAACTGGGTCCTTGGCGAGCAATCGGCAAAGAATCTGCGGGGCGGCCGCATGGAAGACGTCATCTTTGCCGGGACGCGGGAACGCAAACCCCTAGGCATGGCGTCAGTGACGATGACGCTGCTGGCGGACGAGACGCCACTCTCTGACACAGAAACACCTCCCGCGAAAGCCGGCGCGGAAAAGACGGCCGAGCGCACTGGCGAAATCACAATCAGCCGCAGACTCTACCGTTCGGGCGAAAGCGAATATCTGATCAATGGAAAAATCGCCCGGCTGCGCGACATACAGGATCTATTCCTGGGCACGGGATTGGGTCCGGAAAGTTACGCCATCATCGAGCAAGGCCGGATTGGCCAGATTCTGAGCCATAAGCCGCAAGACCGCCGCGCCGTGATCGAAGAAGCGGCTGGAATTACAAAGTTCAAAATGCGGAAGCGGCTGGCCGAAGCGAAGCTCGAAGGGGCTAAACAGAACCTGGCGCGCGTGTTCGACATTTTGGAAGAAGTAACCCGGCAGGTCAATTCGCTCAAGCGCCAGGCGGCGAAAACGAAGCGGTACAGCGAGCTCAAGGTCGAGATGGCAGCCTACCTGCGGCAGGTGCTGGCCGCGCGGTACAAGCTGCTCGAGCGGGAGATCGCAAAGACGGTGATCGAGCTGAACCTCGCGAGTGGTGAGCTCGAATCGATATTGGCTGGCGTAGCAAACGGCGAGGCGGAGCAGGCGGCGCTGACGGAATCGTTTTACTCGACCGAAGCCGAGCTGACGGAAGCCCGTAAGCAGTTGGCCGATCTTCAGCTTGAGGCCGAGCGGGCTCGCAGCCGGCTCGAGTACCAAACCAGGCAGATTAACCAGATCGAATCGAGGCTGCTGGCAAGGGCCGACGAATTCTCTCTCCTCGAGCGACAGCGGGGCGAGATAGAAGCCGAACTCGAGCAGCATTCAGACGAGCTGGCCCGGCTCGAGGAAGAAGGCGCTTCCGCAAACGCCGCGCTCGAAGAAAAGAGCGCTGCGCGGCAAGAGGCGCAAAGGCGTCTCAGCGAGCGTGAACGCGAGCTTGAATCGCTGCATGAGCAGGCGTTGCGGCTGCTGGGGCAATCCTCCAACTTAAAAAACCGTGCGTCGCAGTCGGAGGCGCAGCTTTCCGTGCTGGAACGCGAAAGAGCCCGTGCCGCCGCCGAAGAAACCCAGGCTCAAACCGATTTGGAGCGGATACAAAGCTGCCGCAACGCGATATCGGAGCAGCTCGCGAGCCTTCAGAGCCACTTGACATCAACCACCGCGCAACGTCAGGACATCGAACAGGCGCTGCACGGCAAGCGTGACGCGTTTGAAGCCTCACGCCAATTGGTCGACCGGCTACGGTCCGAGTTTTCGCGCGTCAAAGCGCGCAGAGATTCGCTCGAGGAAGTCATCTCCCATCGGAGCTACACCACCGAAACAGTGAAGCGTTTACTGGCGGCTACGGCGCAGAATCACGATCGCTCGTTCGCGCCCGTGGGTGTAGTGGCCGATTTCGTCGAAGTGGACCCGCAATTTGAAAAAGCGGCCGAGGAATTCCTCCAGGAAGAACTCGACTACGTGGTCGTGCGAGAGTGGGCCGATGCCGAGAAGGGTATCGACGTAGTGCGTGACGGTGGCGAAGGACGCGCCACTTTTGTCGTTGAAAAGTTTGAAGAATCGTTACGAGTGCGCTCCCCTGCTCCGCCTCCGTCGAGCGAAAAAGGTCTGGTGGGCAGGTTAGCGGACGCAATGCGATTCAGCAACGGCCTCAGCAGTGCGCCGCTCGATCTGTTACCTCGCGTGGCAAACTGCTACGTTGCCTCCGATCGCGAAGTAGCTCAGGAATTAGCCGTCAAATATCCCGATTTCTGGTTTCTCGCGGCCGACGGGATCAGTTATCACGGCCCCTCCGTGAGTGGGGGGAAAAAGACCGGCGCTGGGCCGTTGGCTCTAAAGCGTGAGTTGCGCGAGGTCGTTCAGATAGAAGAGGCAAAGGGCCGGGAGCTGGCAAGCGCCGAGCAGGAGCTCGCAGGGCTCGAGCGGGACATCGCCTCGCTTTCGCACGAGCTTGAAAGCCTACGCGAGCTTCAGCAGTCGCAGGAAAAGGACGTTGTCGCACTCGATCACGAGAGCCGTAAGTTGGCCGAGGATCTTCAACGCGCGAATTCGCTTCTTTCCTCGGCCCGATTGGATCTCGATCGGATTGGCCGGGAGCGTCGACAAATTGAGGAATCGCTGATCGCCGTTCGGGGCGATCTCGAGCAGGCCGAACAGGCGCGGCGCGAGCAGGAGTCGGCGCTCGAGGACGCGCGCCGCAATCTGCCGGAATTGCAGGCCGCCGTGGCACGGCTTACCGAAGAGCACTCGAGTTTGCGCGCGGCTCTGGC
>JBAUZG010000145.1:0-21181 GCA_049585195.1 Bryobacteraceae bacterium
GAAAAGATGATGGCGAGCCGCAGTGAATCTGAGTAGCGCTGGCCAGGACTGTCGAGAGATATTCAAGCGGTCGACCGAGCTTGAAAAGCAACCAATCTCCCCTCCTGTACATAATGAACGCCGCTCGGAAATGATGGCCCGCAACTTGCGAAGAAACACCGTGAAGCATCCATTCCATCAGCCTCCGAAGGAAATTGATGAGGAGCTAGATGGATGCCTCAAGTTTATGCAGCAAAGGAGTATATGCAATGTCGACCGCAAGCGTGGGAACCGCGCGAAGTGACAATTCCATTCGCGATGACGTGCAGTTTGAATTGAAATGGGATCCGAAAATAACTTCGAATGATATCGGGGTAACGGCCAAAGATGGAGTAGTGGCGCTCAGCGGGTACGTGTCCAGCTACTGGGAGAAGGATGCCGCCGAGAAGGCTGCCAAACGTGTATATGGGGTGCGAGGCATGGCTGATGATCTTCAAATCAGGCTCACGTATTCTCGAACTGATCCGGAAATCGCAAGAGATGCTGTTCGCGAGCTCGAAAGCCACATTGGCATTCCGAGCGAAAAGATTAAAGCGACCGTAAAAGATGGCTGGGTGACGCTCGAAGGCACCGTTGACTGGCAATATCAAAAGGCTCTGGCCGAATCGTCAGTGAAGAAGCTGAAGGGAGTCTTAGGCGTTTCTAACAACATCAACGTTAAACCACAAGTTTCTCCAACAGAAGTGAAGGGAAACATCGAGGATGCCCTCCGGCGAAGCGCTGAGGTCGATGCGCGACGTATCACGGTAGACGTTGACGGGGGCACCGTAACGCTCCGGGGCAGCGTGCGTTCTTGGGCCGAAAACAACGCCGCCCGCACGGCGGCCTGGTCCGCTCCTGGGGTAACAAGAGTCGAGGACAATCTGAGCGTTATGCCCTAGAGACTACAGCTTCTTGGCACGTTTAATTTTCTCCGAGCCGCAGTCCGAATCGGTGGCTCTTTGCAATTCTTCGTGCCGGAGTGCTGCTTAGAGCGCCTTCAATGTACGGGAGAACGCTCGTTAAGTCGCATTGACTCGTTCAGAAAAACGTGAGGTGAGGTGTCATGGCAAAAGCAGTGGGAATCGATTTGGGAACCACGAACTCTGTTGTTGCGGTCATGGAGGGCGGGAAGCCGACCGTCATTATCAACAGCGAGGGGAGCCGTTTGACCCCATCGGTCGTCGCGTTTACCAAAACGGGCGAGCGGCTGGTTGGACAGATCGCCAAACGTCAAGCGGTGCTCAACGCCGAAAATACGATCTACTCGGCCAAACGATTCATAGGACGCCGTTATTCCGAGGTTCAATCGGAGATCAAGAACGTTCCTTATAAGGTTGTGGCAGGCGCGAATGACGCTGTACGGTTCTTGATCATGGGGAAACAGTATTCACCCGAGGAGATCTCCGCGCAAGTCTTGCGGAAGCTGACCGAGGATGCTGCTAAGTACCTGGGCGAGAAAGTAACGGATGCTGTGATAACGGTTCCGGCATATTTCAATGACGCTCAGCGCCAGGCGACGAGAGACGCCGGCAAAATCGCCGGGCTTAACGTCCTCCGGATCATCAACGAGCCGACGGCGGCCTCACTCGCCTATGGGCTCGACAAGAAGGCAAACGAAACAATCTTGGTGTTCGATCTAGGCGGCGGCACCTTTGACGTTTCGATACTTGATGTGGGCGACGGAGTCTTCGAAGTTCGCTCCACCTCGGGCGATACACACCTGGGAGGAGATGACTTCGACAAACGGATCGTAGACTGGCTGGCTGAAGACTTCCAGCGTGATCAAGGGATTGATCTCAGGAAGGATCGCCAGGCGTTGCAGCGACTGACCGAGGGAGCCGAGAAGGCCAAGATAGAGCTCTCTAGCGCGCTCGAGACAACCATCAGTTTGCCGTTCGTTACTGCCGATGCATCGGGACCAAAGCATCTGGAGATGAAGCTCACGCGAGCCAAATTCGACCAGCTTACGGTGGATCTTGTGGAACGCTGCATCGATCCGGTCAAGCAGGCACTCAAGGACGCAAAAGTCACTGAGTCCGAATTTGACGAGGTGATCCTTGTTGGCGGTGCGACACGTACGCCGGCTGTACAGGCGTTAGTGCGCCGGTTGACGGGTGGGAAAGAACCCAACCAATCGGTGAATCCAGATGAAGTGGTCGCGGTCGGTGCCGCCATTCAGGCGGGCGTTCTGGCGGGTGAGGTAAAAGGCGTAGTTCTGTTGGATGTCACACCGCTCTCACTAGGGCTGGAGACGCTGGGTGGCGTCATGACCAAACTCATTGACCGCAACACGACGATACCAGCTCGAAAGTCCGAAACATTCTCTACTGCTGAAGACAATCAGTCAGCGGTGGATATCCATGTCCTTCAAGGTGAGCGCGAGCTCGCCCGCGACAACCGAACACTGGGAAACTTCCGGCTCGAAGGCATCCGTCCTGGGCCGCGGGGCAGCCCTCAAATCGACGTCAGTTTTGACATTGATGCCAACGGCATACTAACCGTCGCCGCGAAAGACAAGGATACGGCTAAGGAACAGAAGATTACGATCAGCGGATCGACTCAGCTCTCCAAAGAGGAAATCGATCGAATGGTTACGGACGCGCAGAGTCACGCAGAAGAAGACAAGCGGCGGCGCGAAGAAGTTGAAGTTCGCAATACGGCCGATTCCACCGCCTATCAAGTGGAGAGGCAAATACGCGACTTCGGAGATCGTGTGCCCCAGAATGAGAGGGCTCGTGCTGAGCAACTGGTGAGCTCAATTCGTCAGCTGGTTAAGGAGAACTCCTCGGATCTCGCGAAACTGCGGCAGCTCACAAGCGATCTGCTACAGATCGCTCATTCTCTCGGTGCGACGGCTTACAGCCAAGGCGCTGGAGCGGGTGCCACGGCTGGTGGACCAGGCGGACCATCATCTGGCGGTACGGATGACGTCATCGACGCTGAATTCAAGCAAACCAAATGAGCCTGACATCCGCCGGATATCGGGAGTCTTCCTGGGCATGGAAACAACACAAAACGAAATCGAACAACTGAAAGAGCAAGTCCGCCAGGAACACGAGATGTATCTCCGCGCTCTGGCGGACTTTGACAACTATCGCCGGCGTGTCGAGCGTGAGCGGACCAGTGCGGCCTCTAGCGGCAAACGGGAGATGATCCTCGCGTTGCTCGAATTGCTCGATAGCTTTGAGCGCGCACTACAGCACCTCGAAGACGCGCCGCCCTCTTTGGCTGAAGGTTTAAAAGCGATCTATCGTAGACTCTTAAATCTTCTTGAGCAACAAGGCGTCAGCCCTATTCAGAGCTTGGGCGAGCCGTTCAACCCACGCATCCATGAAGCAATCGACTCCGTACGAACCGATGAATACAAGCCGGGAACAGTCATGGAAGAGGTGCAACGCGGTTACCGCTGGGGTGATGAACTGCTCAGGCCCGCGCGTGTGCGGGTTGCGTTTTGATAGCCGATCGTATTCCCACCCGCCCAGGTGAATTGCCATGGCGGTGAAATTCAAAGACTACTACGAGGTTCTGGGCACCTCGAAAAGAGCAACAGAGGATGACATCCGGAAAGCGTATCGGACCCTGGCGCGCAAGCATCATCCCGATGTAAATCCCGGAGACAAAGCTGCTGAAGATAAATTCAAAGAAATCAACGAGGCCTATGAGGTTCTGTCCGATCCCGACAAGCGCAAGCGATATGATCAGCTCGGACCAAATTGGAAGGCCGGGTCAGATTTCACACCGCCTCCTCGCCAGGACCACACGTATACAGATTTTGGCAGCTTTGGGAATGGCTTCGGAGCGGACCGGGCCTCATCGAGTGGGTTCAGTGATTTCTTCGAGAGTCTGTTCGGCAGTCAGCGCGGCGCGCGAGCCGGAGCGGGGTTTCAGATGCGCGGCGGTGACGTCGACGCGGAGATCACGCTCACATTGGAAGAAGCCCATCGCGGTGGTACACGGCGCCTCAGCTTGCAAGAAAGCGGGCGGCAGAAGTCCTTGGACGTAAACATCCCTGCAGGGGTCCGCGAAGGCTCCGTCATCCGGTTGGCCGGCCAGGGCGAAACGGGCGCCCAAAATGCACCTGCGGGCGATTTGTTCTTGCATGTTCGGATTGCACCTGATCGGCTGTTCGATATCGTCGGCGAAGATGATATTGAGGTTGAGGTGCCGGTTGCGCCTTGGGAATCTGCGCTTGGAGCAACAATCACCGTGCCAGGGCTCGATGGAAATCTGCAGATGAAAATTCCAGCGGGTACGCAAGGAGGCAAAAGGCTGCGGCTACGTGGGCAAGGGCTAAACCGGCGAGGCGGCGGGCGCGGCGATGAATATGTAAAGCTGAAAATCGTTATTCCGCCAGATCTGAACGCAAAACAGCGAGAGCTCTTCGAAAAGCTTCGCGATGAGTCTGGCTTCGATGCCCGACAGTTGATGGCGAAGCGGGAATCATGATTGCACGAAGGTTCGAAATCACGCTCTATCGGAATAAGCGTGAGCGATTGACACTCGATGATGTGGCCCTCCATGCCGGCATGCACCCGGCGTTGATCGAGCAGCTTGTGGAATGCGGACTCGTGGCGCCTGTTGAGCAAGAAGGCACTCAATTGTTCTTTGATGCTTCGGCTGTTGCGCGCCTCCGAACCATATCTCGACTTCGCGAAGCGTTAGGCGTAAATCTCGCGGGTATTTCGGTCATCCTCGATCTCATTGATAAGCTCTGCGCTGCTCAGCGCGAGAACGCGACCCTACGAACCCGGAGCTAAAACGAGGATCCACGAGCGCACTTGAGGGTCCATATGTCCGAACCGCTTTTAATCCACTGCCCAGTCTGCGGCGCGAATAACCGAGTGCCGCAGGAAAAGATCGACGAAGGGTTTCAACCCGTATGCGGGCGATGCAAAAGTCCGTTGTCCGTCCACACAAAGCCCGTCACGGTAACCGATGCCAACTTCTCTGCTGAAGTCGAGCGCTCTCCATTACCAACGCTGCTGGACATGTGGGCGCCGTGGTGTGGACCGTGCCGGGTAATTGCGCCCTTCGTGGAGGAACTGGCCGAGGAGATGGCAGGACGCGTGCGAGTAGGCAAATTGAATGTAGACGAGAACCCGGTTACCGCGCAGCGCTTCAATATTCAAGGTATTCCGGCCCTGTTGGTTTTGAAAGGGGGTCGGGAGATTGATCGCATTGTGGGCGTTCAGCCCAAATCGGAAATACTGAGGCGCTTGGAACACGCCATAACCGCCTAACAGCACAAAATTTATATGGCTTGTAGGGCTGCGAACTCTATCCGTCAAGCCCGACATGTGCCGGCCTGGTGGACACTCGCTTGCTGACACACAATGGCGAGAGGAGCAACTTGTTAAATCAGACGAACAGCGAGTCAGACGCCGCCCTACGCGGAATATTGAGCAAAATCAATGGATCACATTTCTGGACGACTTCACCCGCGAAAACCGCGGATCACATGCTCGCCTGGAGATCCTTGGTCCCGAAGTTGGCTCTCAAGTAGAAGCGGAAGATCGGCCCCTCAATGGCCTCTCGGCTGATACGAAGGACGGCGAGCATAGTGTTTCGATAAGCTTCGGGTCTTCGGCGGAGGATCATTTCGAGCACGGTATTCAGAATGTCACGGCCATCCGACTACTGCCGGTACGGGGTGAATCCGGGCCGACTCTGGAAGTGGTGTCGCGGGACGAAACGAGAGCTGTACTCGAACTGAGTAGACCAGATGCATTTGCGCTTCCGGTCGGTGCGGGGTGAGTACCGGGACCAGCACCGGCCATTGGCGTCGAACCGGAAGCGGTACGGCATGAGAAATGCACTAATCTCAGGTTCGGCAACTCAAGAAAGGTCCATCTAATTCGTTATGGCGAAACAGGACGTGAAAACCAGCGATCAGCAAACTAAGCAGGCAACCGAAACAACGCAAGGCTCGCAATCAGCAGGAATAACACGAAGGACGAGCGCTTCGCTTCCTGAGCCCTTCGATCTCTTCCGCATGAACCCGTTCTCGGTCATGAGGAGAATGGCTGAAGAAATGGACCGCGTGTTCGGAGCAGGTGGACACGCGCGCGAGGAAGTGTTATGGTCCCCGCCGATCGAAGTCTCCGAAGGGGAGGGCAAATACATCGTGCGGGCCGAACTGGCGGGACTGAAACCTGAGGATGTGACGCTCGAGATCGAAAACGGCGCTTTGACTCTGCAGGGTGAGAGGAAGTCTCATCATGAAGAAAAGAAAGATGACATGCATCGAACGGAAATTCGGTACGGACGCTTCTTCCGCCGCATCCCCCTACCGGAAGGTGCAAGCCTTGATCAAGCCCGCGCCAGATTCGATAACGGCGTTCTCGAAATCACGGTTCCGGTGCCGCAACGCGAGGATCAGCGTCGGCAGATTCCGATCCAAAAAGCCTCGGCGGCCTCAAGCGGCGCTTCGTAAAAGGCGCAAAGAGCTGTCAGGTGATAGCGAGGTTCTGTGCACATATCGCAGTCGTGCTTGCACGAGCGGGCCGCCGGTCATCCGGATGGCGATGAATATTGTTGGGCAATTGCCGCGGCAAGTATCTATGCTCCTGTGTTCGGAGGGACGCTCATCGGACTCGGATTGCGGCGTCGGTCGTGGTTCGAAAGTCGGGGCTTGTCGGCGGCCACAGTCGGGTTCCGTTGAGCGGGCCTTACCAAAGAAAAATAAACACCGTTTGCCGTCAACCGCGAACGTAAACCACTAGGGCACGCTCAAACGGACCGCCGAATTGCCATGTCCACTTCCACAACGCGCCTCGATGAAACCCTCGCTGAACGACAAAGTTCCGCGGAGCGGCTGTTTCAACCTATTCGGTTGGGCCGCTACGACTGCCGCACAGGATGGTAATGGCGCCCCTAACTCGCTCGCGCGCTCGCCAACCAGGCAACGTGCCCTCCGGTCTCAACGCGTGCTACTACGCGCAACGGGCTTCCGCGGCCATTATCATTAGCGAAGCAACCCAGGTGTCTCAGCAGGGGCAAGGCTATGCGTGGACTCCGGGCATTCACAGTCTCGACCAGATCGAAGGCTGGCGGCTGGTTACGGACGCGGTCCATAAGGCCGGCGGCCAGATTTTGTTACAGCTCTGGCACGTAGGACGCATTTCGCATCCGGCGCTTCAGCCGGACGGTATGCTGCCTGTGGCGCCTTCGGCCATTAAGCCGAATGGCCAAGCATTCATCGAGAACGAAAGCGGCGAGGGAGAGATGGTTCCGTTCGTGACCCCACGCGCGTTGCTGACCGAGGAGACGCCCTATATCGTCCGACAATACGCCCGCGCTGCGAAGAATGCGCTGGATGCGGGCTTCGAAGGCGTCGAGATTCATGCTGCCAACGGGTATCTGCTCGATCAGTTCATTAATTCGAGCACCAATCACCGCACCGATCGCTATGGCGGTTCCGTCGAGAACCGGGCACGGCTCCTGATGGAGGTGGTTGAAGCAGTGAGCAACGTTTGGGGTCGTGACCGAGTCGGTGTTCGCCTCTCTCCGCTAGGCACGTTGAACGATATCCGTGACGACGATCCGGAGACGACCTTCGGTTATGTTTCCGAGAAACTGAGTGGCTACGGACTCGCTTACCTCCACATCGTAAATCCAGCGATTACGGCAGTCGAGGGAGGAACCGATCCCGATCTTGGCGCACTTCGGATGATTGAGCTGATACGAGAAACATACGGTGGCATTCTCATCATCGCCGGCGGCTTCGATCACGATACGGCCGAGGCATGGCTGCTCGACGGCAGGGCCGATTTAATCGCATTTGGCCGTAAATTTTTAGCCAATCCAGATTTACCGGAACGATTCCGCAAGCGCGCTCTCCTCAATCGCGACGATCCATCCACTTATTACGGAGGCGGTGCAAAAGGCTACATCGACTACTTGAGCCTCGCGCAGGAGCGGGGTGAGATCCCGAAACCTTGCGTGGACGAGAGATGGCGATAATCAGGGTCGGCTTGTAGTCCCGGCAAACGAAAATGAGAAGGAAACTATTTGAATGAGCAAGCGAACCCGTAGTAGAAGGAGTGCTGAAGCGGTCGCGACTCCGCAGGCAAATTTTGACCCTGATTCCGCGGGTCAGTCGGGCGATGTCCAGGATTTATCGAATGTCGCCGAGGCAGATTCGGAGAGCGTCGAGGAATTAACGGAAGAAGGACAGTCCTTTGAGGCCGCCGCAATCAGTGCCGTGGAAGATGCACCGGATCCGGACGTGGCGGAGGTTACAACGAAGGAAGTCGCTGAGGACGACGTTCCAGCAGAATACCTGGAAAAGGACCAAGGTTGAATCGTGCAAAGCCTCCTCGAGACCGAACCTGACAGTTTGTGTATACGGCATCTGTAGACGTAAAAAGAAAGGAACCGTATGGAAGTTTGTACCCATCTCACTGAAATTCGACAGGTCACGCCGCGGACTCCTGAAGGCTGCGAAGAGTGTCTGAAGACGGGTGACACTTGGGTCCACCTGCGCTTGTGTCTGGAGTGTGGGCATGTAGGCTGCTGTGATTCGTCCAAAAACAAACACGCGACCAAACACTTTCATCACACCCATCACCCGATCATGCAATCTTTCGAGCCGGGCGAAAACTGGGGATGGTGCTATATCGATCAGGTGGAGCTGAGTTTTCCTGAGCCTATTGGGCGGTCCGAATAGTCTGGATGCACGCCAGCAAAGCTGTTATTTTTCGTTTGCGCTGGGCGAGGCGGTCAAATGCTAAGAGTGTGCGCCTGCCGCCTCCTTGCGGTCGCGCCCAGCGCCGTGCTGCATGGATTCAACGAATTTCAAGATATCGAAACGCTTCACCTGCCGGTCAGGAAAGAAGCTGTCGATCGCATCTTGTTCATCTTTAAAGATCTCAATCACCGCTTCCAATTTCATCATCACCAACAGTTCCAGATGCTTCGGATTTAGATTGAACAACGCCAAACGTCCCCCAACTTTTCGAAGTTTTATCACGACGAATAGGAGCGTGCCCAGCCCGGTCGTATCGATTTCGCTGACTTTTCCGAGGTTCATAGCAATGCGGATTTTCCCCGCTTGAACGAGCTTTCCGATCTCATTTCGAAACTGCAAGTCTTCTTCGCCCAATGCCAGGCGGCCCCGGCAATCGAGAACTTCGACGCCCTCGACCTCATGTTCAGAAATTACAAGTGCCACTTCTCGTCCTTGTATTGGGGTAGCCATCAAAAAGGAGAGGCGCCCTGCTCGTGCTGGATGGTCACCCAGTGATCCCTCGTGAATTCGTGGACGATCCATTCGCCGCCAAACCGGCCGATGCCGCTGTTTTTTTCGCCTCCGAACGGACCCGTTGGCGTATCGTCAACACTATGGTTGTTTACGTGGGTCATGCCGGCCTGCACACCCAGCGCAAATCGCAGACCTCGCTCTTTGTCGCGAGTGAATACGGCACTGGAAAGTCCGTACTGAGTGTCGTTTGCAACTCGCAAAGCCTCAGCTTCTCCATTCACTTTAATAATAGGTGCGATCGGGCCGAACAATTCGTCCTGCGCGATCTGCATCTCGTTCTTGACATTCACGAATACGTGCGGTGGTAGAACCTGCCCCGTTGGATCGCTACCCAGCACCTGGCGCGCTCCCGCATCGCGAGCGCCCTGGATGTGCGCCATGTGCGCTGCAAGCTGCTTCTTATTAATTATCGGACCGATGGACACGTCAGGATCATTAGGATTGCCATACTTCAGCGCTTTGACGTGCGTCGTGAAACGATCAACGAATTCGTCGTACACCTTTGCATCGACGATGACGCGATTGGTGCTCATACAGATTTGGCCTTGATGCAGGAATCGGCCAACAACCGCTGCGTGCGCTGCGTACTCCACATCCACGTCGTCAAGGATGACGCAAGGTGCATTCCCACCGAGCTCAAGCGAGACACGCTTCATCTGCGGACCGCTCATCGCGAGCTGCCCAATGTGCCTGCCGACCTTCGTGGAACCTGTAAAAGATATGAGGCGCGGAATCGGGTGCAGAGTGAATGGGTCGCCGATCTCTTGAATGGGGCCTATCACAATATTCAAGAGCCCTGGTGGCAGTCCCGCTTCCTCATAGATTTTCGCGATCAGCAATCCGCCTGTGACCGGTGTATCTTCGGCGGGCTTAACAACGACTCCATTGCCGAGAGCCAGTGCCGGGCCTATCGAACGATGGGAGAGATACATGGGAAAGTTCCATGGGCTGATCACACCAATTACACCGAGTGGCTGACGGTACGCTCGGCTCTCTTTTCCTGCTTCGTCAATCGGGAGGATTCGGCCTTCCATCCGATGAGGGAACGATGCGGCCTCAAGCGTGATGGAATGAACGTATTGCCATTCCAGCTCGGCCTTGTGCCAAGTGCTGCCGGATTCCCGGATGAGCCAATCTACGATTTCCTGACGGCGCGCTTCCATAATGGCGGCGGAGCGGAGCATCACGGCGGCACGCTCGGAAGGAAGCAGTGCCGCCCATCCGATCTGCGCTTTTGCGGCAGACTGGTAGGCCTCGTCGAGATCGCTCCGATTCGCCATGACGATCTCGGCGAGGGTTTCTCCCGAGTACGGGTCGGTATCTATCTCCTTTTCGCCTTGTTTGCCGGGCCGCCAAGAACCATTAATGTATTGCCCGTCGAAGCCAGAGTAACGGGTTGGCGCCCCCGGCGACGTGTGACTCTGTGTAGTCTGTGGTCCTGCATGCGCAGTACTGATGGATGCTGCACTCATGAACTTCTCCTACGATGACTTTTCCGCCGCGGAGTGGGAGCATTTTCTAATCGAAGAATGAGCCTGAAGCGGGGGACGGAGTTCCGCGCTGCAGGCCTCCTTGTTTGTGGTTTTAAATTTTTATCCAGGGGAATCGTGGAGCGGTGGGAAAGTGGGAAGCCGGTGGTTGGCTTTCCAATTTTCCACCGCCCGTCGCGGCCGAGGAAATGTGGGAATCGCACAGCGATTTCCAAAGCCTGTGGGCGCAGAGGGAAACCTGCTTTCGGTTTTCCTCGGCGTCCATAGGCTGTCATTTCCTCAGCCGTTTTCATGCGCTCCGTTTTTCCTTTAGTCCGGCGAACAGCTTGCGCTTAGCCTCCTGCATCTGGCGAGCGGCCTGCGTGTCGCTGAGCCGGTTGGCTTGGCGCTCCAGCTCCGTCGGCCTGAATCCCGGCTTTAGGTGACCAGTGAACTGCGGCACTTGGCGCAGCAGTTCCCACGGTGTGGCATAGCGTCGATATAGGCGCCGCTGTTTCCCCTTGTTGTCCGTTGTGATCTCCGGTACTCCGCAGGGTCTGTGAAAGTTCAAATACGGGTTCATGTGCTCGCGATAGAACGTCATCATCGCGGCAGCATGGCTCGCGGCGATGTACCCATAGCCAATGTGCTTACGGATCACCGCCGCATTTTTCGATTCCACAAGCCCGTTATCGTTGGAATGGCGAGGCCGCGACTTGGTCTGCTCGGCCAGCAGCTTGTTCAATAACGCCGCGACGGTGTGATTGATGAACTCGCTTCCGTTGTCAGAGTGGAAGCCGCGTATGCGGAAGGGAAACTGCGCCAGCATCGCTTCGAGCACCGGAATCAGCCACTTTTCGCCGATCTGGGCGGTTGCGCCAATTACTTGCCATTGCGTGACCTCATCGACCGCGTTGATGTGATACACGCCCTTGGCGCCCTCCAGGTCACCCTGATGGACCGTGTCCACGCGCAAATAGCCGGGCTTTCCATTCGGCTCCGGCCGCCGCCGTTCTCCAATACCGATCTGTACCGGACGGGTCTTCTCGTAACGCAATCTTTTCTCGCGATAGCTGCGGTTCTTGCGCAGGTTATAAATATGCGCCACCGAGATGCCCGCCAGCCGCTCAAAACGCTGGTCGCCATACTGCTCAAACTCGCGCTTGAGAATCTGCCGCGTGGCCGGTCCGCTGAGCGTTTCGTGCGCTTCATCTACCTCCGCCAGCCGCGCTACATCCGCGCTGCTGTAATGCTGCGCGAAGCGATGCCGCCGGTAGCGCCGTGCTTCCACCGCACCGGTTTCTACATAGGCTGTGATCAATCGTGTCATCTGCGCCCGGCTCAGCCCAGTCATCTTCTCCAGATAGCGCCGCAATAGCCCTTGGTCGCTTTGCTCTGTTTCCAATACTCCTGCTCGCATAACGTCCGGCTCACCCAGCCGTATACCTCAACCCGGTTGGCCGCTTCAAATTGCACCTCATCCGTTGCTTCCAAAAACGCCCGGATCTGTTCCAGGCTTAGCCGTTCCCCATTTCTCACGCTGACGTTCAATCCTCAGCATGCAGAACCCTCCTCCTCCCATCCTTCAGGCTCATCTTGCGTTAGAAAAAGACTGCTTCTTCAGGCTCATCTTGCATTGGACAAGACTGTGGGTTGCGTTCTTTCCACCAACTGAAGTACGCTGATTCATACTCTCCAGCGGCCGCTGCCCAGCATGGGATCTTACCGGCCTTCCAATGTTCCCGGCGCGGGATGCCGATTCTTCCGCGGAGCCGCGTTCCTGCCATTGCCTTGCATCTCTGGAGCCGTTCGAGCCGCCTCGGATCGGCAGGTCGCCGTTGCGCAACTGGAGGTCAGATGAGGATTCGTCAGCAAGAAGATTGGCCGGTACGGACGCTGTTTCCTGTACCCTTGAATCTCTCAAGACGGCGTCGTTGGGAAGTGGTGATATTTCAGCACTACTGCCGGAATGTCAGCATGCCGAGGTTTGAATCACCAGCGACGAGAGCTCCCAGCCAGCCTATCTGCGCTTACGTCATGAATTCGCCAGAACATTCGGATCTTGGCTCTTCGTGTGCATTGATAGGGCTTACCGTTTACGCCAGCGGACCTGCGCATGAAGCCATCGAGCCACGTGCAACGTAAATCAGGATTGAGGCGAAGCATGATTTTCGGGAACCTAGTTGCAAACAGTGGGACGCTAGCAAGATCTGTTTCGAGCGAGCCGGCTTCGATGCAGCGAATTGTCGGCCGCCAGTTCGCTATTCCTTCATTCCTCGTCATGATTGGGCTGGTGATAGGGCGTACTGTTGATGGCCAGACGAGTAGCCCGGGTCCGACGCAAGCAGAACTCGAAAGCGCGGGATCAAATACACAAGGATGGCTTTATGCCACCCACGATTACGCCGACCAGAAGTTTGTAGACCTCAAGCAGATAAACGCGGATAACGTAAAGAACCTCCGTCCGGTTTGCATTTATCAGGCGCCCGAGAACAGCACGGCTCAAGCAAATCCAATTGTTTACCGGAACACAATGTACATCACAACGGAGCACCTGACGGTTGCGCTCGACGCTACAGATTGCTCTGTCCGATGGTTTTCGAAGTGGACACCCAAGAGAAGGGAGGCGATGCCGCAGAATCGGGGCGTCGCGATCGGAGATGGTCTGGTAGTTCGCGGGACGGCGGATGGTTATCTGATCGCGCTGGACTCCGGAACGGGTGCCCTTCGATGGCAACAAGCGGTAGCGGACCCTGCAAAAGGCTACTCGTTCACAATGCCTCCACTAATTTACGATGACCTGGTGATCATCGCGCCGGCAGGCGGCGAGCTAGGGATCAAGGGATGGGTGGGGGCGTTCCGCTTGAGCAACGGAGAGCCCGTCTGGAAGTTCAATACCGTCCCCGATCCCGGAGATCCGGCTGCGAAAACGTGGGGGCCGAATCCGGCGGTTCTCACGACGGGCGGGGGCGCGGTCTGGACGCCTCTGGCGCTCGATACGAAACGGGGATTGGTGTTTGTGCCTGTGGGCAATCCCATACCGACTGTCTACGATGCAAATCGTCCAGGTCAAAACCTCTACACCAATACCGCTTTGGCCCTGGACGCGAAAACGGGTAAGCTGGCCTGGTTTTTCCATCCAGAGCGTCACGACCAGCACGATTGGGACCTGACCCAGGTGGGACCGATCTTTTCAATCAACGAGGGCGGTCAAACCAGAGATGTAATTGCCATTTGTGGGAAAGAGGCAGTTCTGCGCCTTCTCGATCTCGACACGCACAAGGTGATCTGGGAACAGTCACTCATCAAGCGCGAGAACGTGACCGTTCCCGTGACACCGGCGGGAGTTCACATCTGTCCCGGCTTTGATGCCGGACAGAAGTGGAGTGGATCATCTTACGACCGGCTGAATGAGCAGCTGGTCGCGCAAGCGATCGATCATTGCAGCACGGTAACCGCCGGCACCGCACCGCCAAAGCTGGATCCCAACAAGCCCAACAATGAAGAATCACAGTCCGTGTTCGTGGCTGGTGTCAACAAAGCCGATCCCTGGAACACGGCGCGAGGTTGGGTCATCGCGTTCGATACGAAGACAGGTGCGGTCCGGTGGAAATACGCCGCGAAGAAGCCCATACATGCGTCTTTGGTGACAACAGCGGGCAATCTGACACTCACCGGAGAGTTTACCGGCGAGTTCCTCGCACTCGACAGCCGCAATGGGAAGCTTCTTTATCAGTTCCAGACGGGTGGCCAGGTCGGCGCCGGTATCGTGACCTACCAGCCCGCCGAGACCCAATACATCGCTCTCATCACCGGGACGCTGATCAACTTCGACAATACAGTGGAGGGAACAGGGGGCGTAGTAGATCATGGAGGAGCGCCCACGGTGATTGTCTTCGCGCTTGGGAAGTAACAATTTGACTGCGCGCCGCCAGCCGTTCGAGTGCAGGTCTGACCCATGTGCGAGCACCGCCTGTAAGTACGCCGCCGAGACTGGAGCCTTATGTTGGACGTGATTCTGCCAGTTCCTTCACAATCACGACGTCAGCGGGACATGTCATTTTGGGCCTTGGCCTTTACAGCGCTGTGTGCATACCCAACATTGGCCCAGCAGCCGGTCACCGATGCGTCCACGGGTTGGCTTGACCGAACCACGCTGACTGGCAATTGGGGCGGCACACGCACTACGCTCGAAGACGACGGCATTCATTTGCGCGCTGATTTTACTACGGAAAGCGCGGCGAATCCGGTGGGTGGAGAAAGGCAAAGCGCACGGTACACGCAGCAGGTTGCTTTCGGCGCCGACCTCGATCTAAGCCGGTTGGTTGGCGACCCGGGCGCGACGTTCGAGATTACGTTTACCGATCGCGCAGGTCGTAGCCTTTCTGCCGACGCAATTGGAAACCTGTTCGCCGTTCAGCAACTCTATGGCGCCGGGCAGAACTTTCGTCTCGTCGAGTTGAATTACCTCCAGAGCCTGTTCGCGAACAAGTTGAACATCCAGTTAGGGTGGTCGCCGACGGGTGACGAATTCGCATCGCTGCCGATCTTCTGCGATTTTCAGAATGGGTTTATCTGCGGACACCCGAACCCGATGACAACCAATAGCGGCGCGCATAATTATCCTGTCGGACAATGGGGCGCCAGCATCAAGGTGAGCCCGATATCAGAGCTCTATGCAGAGACGGGCGTTTACCAGGTCGATCCCAACGAAGGAGATAGCGACAAAGGGTTCGACCTCAGCTTTAGCAGCACTGGTGTTTTGGTCCCCATCGAATTCGGGTGGCTGCCCGGCAATCGTACGGGAAAGTTTCCAGGTATTTATAAGATAGGAGGCTACTATAACTCATCTGAAACACCCGACGTGTTAGAGGATATTCACGGATTATCGGCGGGCATTACTGGAGCTCCTTTCATAACGCATAGTGGGCGCGTTGGTGCGTATGGGATGGCGGATCAAGTCATTCAGCGGGACGGCGCTGACTCTCATCGATTCTTGAGAGTAGGCGCGATAGCCGGGATTGCCGACCGCGCGACAGCGACATACCGATACTTCATCGCTGCCGGCGGGGTCCGTCAAGGCACGTTTACGCATCGCGATGCTGATTTTATTGCTGTACTGTTCGCGCATGGCAGTATCAATCCGCGCTTAACCCAATACCAAGAAGACCGCAACGCGGTGGCTCCGGGTTCGGTTGGCATCCAAACTTACGAAAGCATCGCTGAAATCGATTACAACGTTCAAATCACGCCATGGCTCTCGATCCGGCCGAACCTGCAATACGTCATCAACCCCGGCGGCACCGGGAAGATTCCCAATGCCTTTGTCATTGGTCTGCATACAGGCGTGACGTTCTAAGTTCACAAAAAAATAGAGCAGTCGAAAAAAGCACAACCTCTTACATGATCTTGGTTCCAGTCAGCAACTGAGAATAGTGTGAACCTTCGTCGGGATCGGGAATACGTTCGATTTTGCCAAGCAACAACGCGTAAGCGGCAATACCGACCAGGATGGCGATATCGGCCACGATAAACGCGTGGGAATAGTCGTTTCGTGAACCGATGAGATAGCCCAGTTACAATCGGTGCAGCCAGCGCGGCGATCTGGTTCGCAAAGTTCATGATGCCGCCCAACTTTCCCACGCTGTCGTGTGGAGCGATAAGACTAGGGGCGGACCAGGCGACGGGCGCCAAAGCTGCGAGCCCGCCAATGGAGAGGCTGATCCACCAAACCGCGGCCATTGGCGTGCGCGTGAAAATTGTTCCAATCAGACCGAGTCCCATCACCATGCCGCCGATCAAAATTGTCTGCCTAACCCGATTGTCATCAAACCCACGGCGAATCAAAGAGTCAACAAGCCATCCTCCAACGGCGAGATCTGTCGCGGTCGCGAATAGCCAGGGAATTGAGGTGTAGAGCACTGACGATTGCAATTCCAAATGCAAGGCGCCTGTAAAGTAACTTGGCAGCCAGGTTAGAAGGAGATAGAAACAGTAGTTATAGGCGGCAAAGCCGAGCGCCAATCCCCACACCTTTCGCTTCTTTAGAAGATACAGTAGCCCGGCCCCGTGGTTCTTCGAACGACTGCGTCATTTTGACGCAAATACTCGCGTTCCCTTTCGGAGAGCCGGCGGTCGCCATCGGGATTACGATACAGAACCAAAAATGCAATAAAGTAAACGAAACTTGCCACACCCGTCATGGCGAAACTGAATCGCCATCCGTAATGGATCAACATGATACCGATGAGCGGTGTCCCAATAGCTGTTGAAAGCTTTGCCGCTGAATCGAAGATCGCGGTTGCTAAGCTTCGCTCCTGTCGTGGAAACCACATTCCGGTCGCCTTTGAATTTGACGGGAATGTCGGCGCTTCGCCTATCCCCAGCAAAAGACGGGAAGCAAAGAAGGTCTTTACGCCAGGCGAAAACGCGCCTGCAAAGCACGCCAGACTCCAGATGATCGCGCTAATTCTGCCGATGGTTTGTACTCCGAAACGATCAAGCAGCACACCCGTTGGAAGTTGGAGCACGGCGTAGGTCCAGTTATAGGCACTCAGCAGATAACCGAACAGGACATTGTTGACTCCGAAATCTCTCTCCAGTCCCTGTCTTGCAACTGACAGATTCACTCGGTCGAAATAGTTGACGAGTACGCCAAACCCGAGCAGAAATGCGATCAGCCATCGCCTATGTGGGATTCCGCGGGCGGCTGTCCGGTCGAATCGAGTGGAAGGCATGCCAAAACTATAAGCAATCCTTTGGTCATCGTCATTTCGCCGTGGACTTTGTGCGATCGGAATTATCGACACTGAGCTCCGCATGTAAGCGGGCTTCGCGACAAACGGCGCTAGGTGTTTGTTTCCGACATCGATGCTCAAAGCTTTGATGCACTAGCCAGGCAGAGCGAGGGTATTACGTCCGCATCGACCCGCGGTACACGATTCCATCCTTCATCACGAAATCGACTTTCGCCGTCGCGCCGATGTCTGCTATCGGATCGCCGGGCATGGCGACGATATCGGCGTGTTTACCGGGCGCGAGCACGCCGAGATCATCGCGGCTGAGCAGTTCGGCGGCAACACTCGTGGCAGCTTTCAGAGCTCGAATCGGGCTCAGTCCCGCCTTGACCATCGCCTGGAATTCGAGAATGCCATGGCTGAACGGAAACATCCCGCAATCTGTTCCGTAGGCAATGTTTACTTGGCTTCCGGCAAGCAGCCTCTGAGAAGCAAGGATCTTTTCGTTGTCGCGCCGGAACTTCCACACTGCCTGACAGGGCAACGTGCCGGCTTTTAATTCGTGCAGATCCTCCTGAGTCATCTGCATTGTCGGAACGATGTATGAGCCCGCTTGTTCGGCCATCTGGATCCCCTCGGAATCGATTAGGTAAGCGTGCTCGATACTGCGCGCGCCAAAGCGAATCGCCTGCTTACAACCCTCGGCGGCGCCCGTGTGCACGGCAACCGGCATGCCAAGCTGGTGTGCGGTCGATGTCAAGACCTCCATCTCGTCATCGAACCATGTCACTCGCGCTGGATCGTCTCCGGCACTGAAATAGCCGCCGGTGTTTGTGGTTTTGATCCAATCGCTGCCGAAAACGTGCTCCCGGCGGACCAACGCTTTCACCGATGCCGGGTCATCGGCAATGCTGGAAACCGGCAGTGTCCAGCGGGGGTTGTAGAAGCCGCGCAAATCGCCATGACCCGCACTCGCGCTAATAATGTGAGCCGCAACGATGATCCGCGGCCCTTGTACAATCCCGGCGTTGATTGCGTTTCGAAGGTCGATGGTGGGCCACTCCGGATCGGCACTGCCCAGGTCTCGCAGCGTCGTGAAGCCATATCTCATGTATTCGCGCGCGAGGCTCAGCCCTTTCAGTGCCTTGCTTGCCGACGAGTCGAGCGTTTGCCGCGCGAGATTGGCCGCATCCATAGTAAGGTGAACGTGGGTGTCGATGAATCCCGGACTTACAGTTCTGTCTGAAAGATCGATAACTTCCGCGCCGGCAGGACGCTCCACCGATTGAGCCACGCGCGTGATACGATTCTTTTCAACCAGGATCTCCATTGGTCCGCTCAGCGTCTCGGAGACGCCGTCGAACATTCTGCCGCAGCGTAGGATACAATCACCCATCATCTATTGTTCCTTTTCCTTTTCGCGACACGATCAATCCACCTGGGCCAACGGTGAAGACGCAGCCAAGAGAATGGCCGCAGCGATTGCACATCGTATGCGCCATGCGCAGAAGACTCGACACCGACTGCAGTCCAGTTCACGAATGGGCGGGAGCCGCCACCAGCGATACGTTCGCGGTTCGTCCTTGGGTACAGTCCTGGCGATCGCGACCAATGCGATCGCGACCATGAACGGGTTGAACAGCAGTGCCACACCTGCGGCAAGTCGGATATCGATATTGCTGGTCTTTTCGAGGAACACCTCCGATAGGAGTACCCGCGCCAAGTAGTCTTCGAGCCGAAGTTGGCATCTGTTCTCTGGATCGAGCGCATACAACTCGACATCCCGCTGGTCCTTCATCTCCTCGATGTATTCTGCGGGCACGGGTCAGCGGCCGTTCAGCGAGAACGCGTAGAACTTGTTGTTGTTGCCGTCGTATGGCAGCTTGCGTGCCGGAGTGTCGTATCCACTGCCCCAGTAAACCACGCCGTTCACAATTGCCGCTCCCGACCATACGGCTCCGCCGCTGGGGAAGGTCCACTTGATCTGACCGGTCCTTGCGTCCATGGCATAGAAATTCCCGCCCGAAGAGCCGGCGTAAACCACGCCATTCGCGCTAGAGACAAAACCATCTGTGATGTACTGGGAACCCTGCGGATCGGCGGTCTGCCAGAGAATCTTTCCGGTGGCTGCGTCCAGCGCCGTCCATAAGCCGCCCCTCGTGGTCTTCTTCTGTCCGTCATAAGTGGCGTACGTGTACATCTTGTGGCTGCCGTTGGTGATAGCCGCGTAGATGCGTTCGCCGTCAGCGGATGTGCCCCACTCGATGCCCCCGAGGACTCCGCCCGGGCCAGCCTGCGTCGCCCAAATCTCCTTGCCGGTCGCGGGGTCGAGCGCATAATACATGCCGTTCTTCTGGCCCGCACCCAGCACATCGGTCCTTTTGCCATTAATCGTCGTGGTGTAGAGATTCGGGTCGGCGCCGAAATCGAAGTCCGGCGAGGCGTTAGGATCCGCCACCGTCCAGGTGTCCGCTGTCAAGGTATGGTGGGCCCACGCGATCTTGCCCGTGGTCAAGCGGAGTGCCACAACGCTATCAATGTGGGCGTCCAGCGGCAGCTGCTTGCAACTGGTCTGCCCCGGGTTCACGCAGTACCCATTCGGGACCGAGTAGCTGTTGCCGGTAGTGGCGTACAGCATGCCTGTTTTGTGGTCAACGACTGGCTGGCTGCTCCACACGGGGGCTCCGTTGAAACCAGCGGGCACCATATAGGTCTTCCACAGGATTTTGCCAGTGCGCGCGTCCAGCGCCTCTACGGAGCCGCGGAATGTTGGCGTAACCGTCGTGTGCTCGGTCTTGGAGGAGACTCCTGTGTAAACGATACCGTTGTCCATCGTTGCTGATCCAGTCACGATAGCGGCTAGGTTGGAGTCGGTCTTGGTACGCCAGAGCATTGCGCCGCTACGGGCGTTGATGCCGATCTCGAACGCCGGGCCGAGGTCGGGGGTCATCAGGTTGCCGGTCCCAATAACCAACTCGCCATTCCAGTATGCCGGGCTCGTCCGCGAGGCCGACTTAGCGGTTCCGCTGTATTCGCTGACATCGTGCGACCAAATGGCCTTGCCGGTCTTGGTGTCGATGGCCCAGAGTTTGCCGCCCCAGTCCGGAAAGTAGGCGACACCGTTGACGACGGTCGCCGTTGCCGAGACGTCACCGGCGGTAGTGAATATCCATGCGGTCTTAAGATTGCCAACGTTGCCAGCGTTGATTGTGTGCTCGGCCGCGGCGCTGCGCGTGTTGTGATTGTTCTGCCCTGAGCTGGCCCAGTCCGGCTGCATCGGGACGCCCGCCCCGGCGTGTGCGGTCTCGCCCCGTTGCGCCCAGGCCGTTGTCAGGACGCTGATACACACGGCCAGCAGCGCTGCCATTGCTAGCTTACTAACGATTCGGTCCATCGTTATATTGCTCCTTTGCCTTTAGGATTCCGGTCCCTGAAATTCCAGGATGACCGGCAAGCATTTCTGCTTCCAATGTCAAGCTTCTTGAAACGTTATGGGTCTGAAGGCAGCACCCTCCTCAAACACTGTTTTGGCAGGACTGGATTCGCTTACCAGAACTGGAGACAACCTAGTGTCTACTTGCATAAATCAGAGTACTTGGATTTAGGTTTAGAAGGGAAGACAACGGCCTTTTTCCACTCGAAGGGCGCGGCCGTCGCATTGTAGACAGAAACAAAATCGTCGATAGCTTGTC
>JBAUZG010000146.1:0-16511 GCA_049585195.1 Bryobacteraceae bacterium
CCTTAGGCGCGATCGGACGACGGTTTCGACGCAAGTGTAGTTGGGAGCGGCGCTGACCAGGGCTGCAATTTTTTGCCGGACCAGGTTAAAGAGCTTCTGCGGGTCGGGATTGGCGGGTTGGGCACGCAGGAACACAAGGGCCGCGGCCAATATCAAGAATGCGCGGCTGAGTACCACCGTTGACCGGCATTATTTCACGTCGTGTTCAAGGGCCAACAGCTTCTGCTTGCGCTCGAGTCCCCAGCGGTAACCGGCCAGTTCGCCGGTTCGGCGGACGACGCGATGGCATGGAATGACTACAGAGACGGGATTGGTGGCGCAAGCTCGAGCGACAGCGCGTGTAAGGTTCAAATTGCCGAGCTCGATGGCGATGTCGGAGTAGGTGCGTGTTTCGCCCGGCGCAATGGACCGAAGCACGTTCCAGACGCGCGCTTGAAATGCTGTTGCTCGAACGTCGAGCGGGAGGTCGGGATGAGGCGCCGATCCTGCCATGTAATCGAATACGGCGTCTTTGTATGCGAGAAGGGCTTGTTCGTCGCGTTGAATCGCGGCCGAGGGAAGCTCTGCGCGCAGCTGCGATTCCAAATCCGATTCGCGGTCGCCGATTGCCAGAAAACAGACGCCTTTATCGGTTGCAGCCAGCAATGTCTTGCCGAGCGGTGACGGAAAGATGCAGAAACGAACCGTAACACCCTTTCCGCCTTTGCGCCAGGTGGAGGGAGACATTCCGAGATTCGAACCGGCCGATTCGTAGAAGCGGCTGCTTGAAGAGAAGCCTGCCTCGTAGACGGAGTCGGTCACGGAGGAGCCATTCCGCAAGCTGTTGCGAACCCTTCCCACTCGCAAGGAGGCCTGGTATTGGCGTGGGGAGACGCCGGTTTGTTCTTTAAAGACCCGTTGCAAATGGAAGGCGCTTAGACCGACATGCCTTGCGACGTCTTCGAGAGTAACCTTCCGGTCCAAATTAGCCTTGAGATAAGCGCAAGCCGAGATGACGGTTTGCGCGCGGGGGCGCCGCGCTTCCGGTTTGCATCGCTGGCAGGAGCGATAGCCGGCGCGTTCGGCATCCTTCGGAGTTTCGAAGAACTCGACCTGGTCGGCGCGGGGCCGCCGGCTCGGGCATGTGGGCCTGCAATAAATGCCTGTGGACCGGACGCCATATACGAATTGGCCGTCCGCGAGGGGATTGCGGTCCAAGACCAGTTGCCAACGCTCTACCGATTGCATTTCGAATACCTCACTAACTAGATGTTGCCAGGATTGGCGATGCTGCGTCGATCCGGATCTTGCGGTCAGAGTGAAAAAGTTGAGGCCGATTAACAATCGGCCGCAGGTTTGGCAACCTGCCCCACAAAGTTAGCCTAACTTCGTCACAACCACTCCTCTGAAAAACACGCGGAAGACCGCTCCCTCGCGGTCGCGGCTCGGTTCCGGTCGTGGCTCGGAAACGAAGCTTGTGGATTCAACTGTTTGGCCGAGTGGCGCACGCAAGTAAGCGGTCCGGTGACGAAGTTCGGTTAGTAATGCGAGTTCAGGGACAATTGAGAAGAATGAAGCGAATGGATCTGTATATCAAGGTGGAAGTGGAGCTGGATGAAGGTGAAAAGCCGGACAAAGTTGCGGATGAAATCTGCCGGGTGATTAAGAAGCTGTACGCTGTGCGCTCAGCGGAGTTGTCGAACGCCGTTGCAAAGGAATAGCGATTATTTCGCGGAGTCTGCCTGCAGCTGTTCGAGGATTTGTTTGGCAGCCAAGAGACTGGCGGTACGCTTGGTGGTGGCCTTGGCGCGGCTGACGAAAGCGTCGCCAACTCGAGCCTCGACGACGAACACTTTGGCGTGATCGGGGCCCTCTTCGGCGACGACTGCATAGCGGGGCGCGGGAAGGCCGAGGGAGCGAGCCTTGTTCTGCAGATCGACTTTTTGGTTGTTGCTGAGCGAGAGCTCATCGAGATTTGAGCCGTACTGAAGGATGTTGGCTTCGATGAAGGCGCGAGCGGGCTCGATGCCTCCGTCGAGGTACAGGGCCGCGATGAGCGCTTCGGTTGCATCAGCGAGCAGAGTTTGGCGCTCGCGGCCGCCATTTCGATCTTCACCGCGGCCGAGGAGCAGGTATTCGCCGAGTCCGAGCGTGAGGGCGCAACGATGAAGGTGCGCGGCGCTAACAAGATGAGCTTTCCAGCGTGACAACGGTCCTTCCTTGGCCTTCGCAAAGCGGATCACAAGCACTTCGCTGACGACAAAGCCCAGGATGGCGTCGCCCAGGAACTCCAATTGTTCATTGTCACCGGACGAAGAGTTGGAAGCCGGACGTCCTTCAAGCCAAGACCGATGGGTGAGAGCGCGCTGAAGCAACTCGCGATTCCGAAACTTGTAGCCAAGCTTTGACTCAAGCGCGTCGCGAGCTGCTTCCATAGGTGTTCGGATGCTCTATTTGGCTCCGATGGTCTTCGATTTCTGGGCGGTGGCCTTGATTTGCTGGGCGATCTGCTTCACTTGCGGCGGCGCGTCATTCATCGCGAGAATGCGGTCGCAAGTGGTAATGGCGTTGTCGGGCTGCTTGGCTTCGTTATACGCGCTGGCAAGACGCACAAGGATGGCCGGCTCGGGATCGTTTTCCGCAGCCGTCTTGTAATTCGTGAGCGCGACGTCGTATTTCTTTTTCAGAGCAGCACTTGCACCGAGATCGGCGTAGGCTTCCGCCGCCATCTGCTTCTTGGCCTCCTGCCACTGCGCGTCGGGCATTTGGGGATTGGGGGAAGGCGCGGTTTTCAGGGCTTCCAGTGAATCGTTGGCGTATTTTTCGGCTTTGGCGAGCTTCTGTTCCTTGTCGAGGTCGAATTCTTTTGTGTTTTGAATGGTGGAGCTGGCGAGGGCGAGTTGGGCGGTGACGTCTTTCGGATCGTCCTTCAGAGCGCGCTCTCCGTAAAATTCGACTTTGGCGGGATCATTAGCCTGCTGAGCCGATTGAATCGCCATATCGAGCAGTATGTGCTTGTACTCGGTATCGGTGAAGTTTTCGAGTACGTTATCGATGGCCGTCATCCGCGCCTGAGGAGTGGTAGCGGCTTGCACTTGTTGAAGAGCCTGCAACTCCTTTTGCGATTTAGGCTTTGGTCCTTGTTGTTGGGGCTGTTGCTGTGGCTGTTGCTGGGCAAGCGTCGCGGTAGCCAAGGCGAGCGCAACCGCCACCCCCAAAAAGCATTTCATCATTCCTCTTTATCTCCTGATAGTTTTTTTAGATCGTCTTGAGCGGCCTCTTTGGCCTTGCCAGGCGCACCGTCTAGGGAGAGCGCCTTTTTGAAGTGGTCTGTTGCGGCTTGAGAGTCGTCGTGGAGCATGGCCAAGCGGCCAAGATAGACCTGCGACCAGGCAACGATGCCGGGATCGGCATTGAGGTCGACAGCCTTCTGAAAGAAGAGAGCCGCTTGATCTGCCTGCCTTTCCTGAACCGCAGCTTGGGCAAGCCCGAAATAGGCCTGCGCATGCATTTGTTTACTGTCGGTTTGCTCGAGAGATTTCCGGAAGAGCTTCTTTGAATTATCTAAGTCATGCTGTGCTAGCAGTGCCTGGGCCTGATCGAGCGACCGTTGCGCTTCACTGACTTGCTGAACTTCGGGCGGCGGGGCAACGACGGGATGCGAGATGGATTGGGCGAATTCGATGCCTTTCAACCGTTTCTTCTCCTTGCCGACATCGATGCCATTGATGAGATCGGGATAGTACAGCCGCATGGCCTCGGGCTGCTTTTCGTAGAGAGGCAAAAGTTCAGCGAAGGCCGCAGTGAGGATGTAGCCCTCGCGCATGGCCGAAGCTACGTAAGCGTCTCGATTTTCCTGGCCATGCATCATCCTACTGTCGATGGCTTTGATGAGAGACTTCGTAACGAGGAGCGAGAATTCGTCTTTGTATGCCTCGTCGAGGGCGGGGGCCTGTTCCGCGTATTTTTTCAGCTCCTTCTTTGTGTCAAGCACATTGCTAAACCGTAGACTCAGCGGATCGAGTAGATATGACAGATAAGCTGAGCGAACCTCGTCGGTCAGCGGCTGGCGGGACGGAGTAATGACGACGTAGGAATCGCCTTTATAGTTGCGAACTTCGACGACGTTGGGCTCAGCGAGGAGCGATAGAAAGATTTGAAACCGGCGTCCACCCTGACCGTTAGTGGGGTTACGCAGATAGGCGTTCGCTTCGAGTAGGGCGTTGACTACCGGTTGCTGATAGTTCCGCATCGCAGCGGCAAATGCTTGCTGGGAGCGCGCCCAAAGGTCTTGAATACCAGCTTCCTTATAAAAGTCGGCCAGTACCTGAGGGAAGCCGATCAGCGGCTGGACATCTGGCGGAAGATCGCCGCTTTCCAGTTTGAAATCGGGGGGTCCACCGGCGAGCAAAGCGAAGGAGATGTACTGGCTGAGGGTGGCGGTATCGGTACCTCTGCGATGATCTCTGTAAAATTCCTTCAGGTCGTTGAGTGAGGGAATACTCTTCTTTGCGAGCTCGGCGCGGATCTGATTACGAATTGGATAATTCGAATCGGACTGGATACCGGCGTCGTATCCGGCAGCGTTGATGGCTGCCATGGTGGAAAACAAGGTAATACTAACGCCGAACTGATTTTCGTTGCTCGAGACCTGCGCGGTGGCGGAAAGGCAGCCGGTGAGGGAAATCAGAACCGTGGAGAAAACGAGAAAGCGGCGAGTCAAAAGCGAACCTTGCGGCGTGAATACTTCAGATATTTAGTTTAGTGTACCAATAACAAGGCAGACCGCTCCCTCGCGGTCGCGGCTCGGTTTGCGGGACTGAAGTCCCGCGCGGGCTAAAGCCCACCCTCCGGTCAGGCGCGGGGCGGGGCAGTGGAGGAGCGGATGACGAGTTCGCCTTCAACCTGGATTTTCTTCTCGGACTGTTCGTCATTCAGGAGAGCAAACAGGAGTTCTATGGCGCGGCGGCCCATTTCGCGTTTGGGCTGGCGAAGTGTGGTGATAGGGGGTTGGATATACGGGGCAAAAAAAAGATCGTCAAATCCGACCAGCGAGACATCGCGCGGGACAGAAAGACCGCGCTCTGCCGCCGCTCTCAAGGCGCCGAGGAGGGTCATGTCGTTGTAGCAAAAAATGGCGGTGGGGGGTTCGGCGAGCGAGAGGAGCTTGTGGGTGGCCGCTAAGCCTCCGGAGGGGAGGCCATCGGCTTCGACGACGAATTCGGGGCGGATAGGCACACCGGCATGGGCGAGAGCCACTTTGTAGCCTTCGAAGCGGTGCACATCGGTTTGACACCCAAACGGATCGCCCAAATAGGCGATGCGTTGATGGCCCAACTCGATCAGGTGGTTTGTCGCCTTGCGAGCTCCTCCCATATCGTCAATCGAGACCGAATACATGAATTCGCCATCGTGTTGGTTGTTGATCAAGACAATGGGCACTCCCATCTCGGACATGAGCGATAGATAGAGTCCGCCGACACGGGAGGCGGCAACGAGAATGCCATCGACACGCCTTTCCTGGAGCGACCGGACAACGCGGACTTCGCGTTCCGGATCGATCTGGCAGTTGGCGAGGATGACGGAATAGCCCTTTGCGGCGGCGACCTCCTCGGCGCCGCTGACGATTTCACCATAGAAGGGGTCGGCGATGGTTGTGACAACGAGTCCAATGGTCTGAGTCTTGCGTGTGACGAGACTACGGGCAACGAGGCTGGCCTTGTAGCCCATTTCTTCGGCTGTCTTGCGGATCTGTGCAGCCGTCTCCGGGGCGACAAGCGGGCTTCCATGAAGGGCGCGAGACACGGTGGGATGCGACACACCGACCGCTCGGGCGATGTCCTTGATAGAAACCGGCCGCTGGCCTTCCCTCCCCTTCATCACTCCAGTTTAGGCGCAATGGATTTGAAGAATGATGGCCGGGCAGGTCCGGCCACTATAAAGTCGAGAGACGCCCACGGGCGTTCGAGAGGAGTTACACTGGATCGTTCACGGGTCAGATAGGTGAGACGAAATTTAGGAAGCAGGCGCGAGCTTGCGCATGAAATTTCTTGTAGCAGGCGCGATTTCTTGCGGGCTGCTACAGGGGCGAGTGCCGGCGCCGCGTTGTTCGGGTTTAGTCCGGGCAGCGCGCTTGCGGTATCGCCGCGCCGCAAAGCGGTTGTCGTCACATTCGGAGGAGGAGCGCGTGATGAGGAGACCTTCATGCCTGAGGGTCAGGAGAACATACCACATCTGCTCAAAGAGCTGATTCCGCGCGCGACGGTTTTTACGCAAGTGGTGAACCGGGGAATTTTAGGGCACTACGTGGCGACGGCCAGTCTCGCGACCGGCGTATATGAAACGTTCAACAATTTTGCTGCTGTGCCGCCCGAGAACCCGACGGTCTTCGAATATTTTCGGAGGGATTTGAAGCGGCCGGCGACGGATACATGGGTGGTGGCTCCGAGCAACGGTTTCAATCGAATCGGGGAAAGCGGTTACAAGGGTTATGGTCCGGGGATGGGCGCGGGTGTAATCCTGCCCAAGCGTCTGTTGGCGGCGGCGCTATCGAGCGGCGGCGCGACGGAGTACGAGCACCTGTTGCGCGACAACTACGAGACTCCGCTATACACGCCGGAGCTGAGCGGCAATGAGTTCGAACTGCGGCAGATGGCGGAAGTCCTGAGATTATCGGTGAGCGATTTCACATCTCACGCGCGCAGCCTGGCAAGTCCGGATGAATTGTCGGTCTACATTGCCCGTCAACTGATGCGGCGGCTTGCTCCCAGCCTGCTGTGGATTACGCTGCATGATATCGATATTGCTCATTCGGGCGCCTACTCGCTGTACCTAGATGGGATTCAACGATCAGACCGGCTTTGCGCGGAAATCTGGCGGACGATTGAAAGCGAGCCCGAGTATGCGGGCAAGACGAACTTGTTTATCTTGCCTGATTTTGGCCGCGATTCCGATACGGACGTGGGCGGGAACGGGTTTCAGCACCATCGGACAGGCGATCCGCTGTCGCGAACCACGTGGATTATCGCACTCGGTCCGGGAATTCGGGAAAACACGATAGTGGAGCGGCCTGTTGAATCGGTCGATCTTGTTCCGACCCTTGGTTCGATGCTGGGCTTCTCGGCCCGGTTAGCACAAGGAAAGCCGCTCGCCGAGGTTGTGTAGGGTACCCAAATGACCCCCGATCAGCTCGAGCCCGGAAGTTTCGCAAGCTACCCGAAGGAGGCGAAGCAAGTTGTCACGGGTAAGCTGCCGCTTCTGCGGAAGCTGCCGACAAGTTATGTCGCTCTGCTGCTGAGAGAAGCCATAGCTTATGACTGGAAGTTTCCAGCCGAACGGGTAGAGATCGATCAACAGCTGACGTTCCTGAAGAGGCTTGACGCAGAGGAGTTGAAGCAATGCATGTCGGGCTTCGCTCGACTGCGTTTGTCGAGCGAGCTCGAGCAACTGGACTGGGTGAATGCGCCGGGCTTGTTTTCCGAACACCTCTCCGCATATCTGTGGGCGACCGGGCAGATTGATGCGTTCCGAACAGCGGCGACGGAGTTTGTGAATAAGGTACACGCGTCGTTCCCGGCCGAGAAGCCCGTGGCTCCGCGATTAAGCATTGCGGTGATCGGGCAAGGCGTCAACGGAAACGACTACCCGCTGTTTCGCAAGCTTCGGCCGAACGGAACGTATTTCGAGCAAGTGAAGGCGGATAACGGGTGTCAAACGTTGTTGGATTATGTTTGTGCCCGGGCCGCCGCGTATCCGGGACCGTATCTGCACTGGTACGTCGATGGCGGCCAGGAGCTGGGCTACCGTTCCGAGAATCTTACGTGTGTTTCCTACCACCGGATTGAGCGCATCCGGTCTGCTTTGCTTAAACATATAAAGACATCGATGGAGTCGGGAGTTGGTCCGGAGGCGTTGCGGACATCGCTAGCGCAAATGCGTCCTGAACAATTGGGTTTGAACGCGGAGGGACCGGAGGGCCTGGTGAATCGCTTTCAGATGAGCGTTCTTACGGAAGGCTCGGGCACGCAGATTTACAGTACGACGTTTGTGCAGTGGTCAGCGCGGGAACTGTTGCGGCGCGCGCAGCCGCTCACCTTGCTTACGCGTTATGCACCCCGGCAGCAGGAGCGGTCGATGGAGGAAATGCTCGAGAATGCAAAGCCGCGAGCATTCGACGTGCGGGGATCGCTGATCGATGCTGACATGGGCGCCTACTACACGTGGATCAATCAAGAGCGCTTGCCGGATGCCGGGGCATCCGCATTTCTTGTTTGGTTTGAGAACCACAACGAGGCGCTTGCGATTGGCGCGAAGATGGCTCGGGGACGCGTATCGGGCCATCCGATTGAGCTCGCCGAACTGCTGCACGATCTGGCGTAAGCACGCGGGCGCTCAAAAGCTGTGAAAAATTACAAGACCGCTCCCTCGCGGTCGCGGCTCGGTTCCGGTCGCGGCTCGGAAGCGAAGCTTGCGGATTCAACTGGTTGGCCGAGCCGCGCACGCAAGTAAGCGGTCCGGTGACGAAGTTCGGTTCGCTCGGATTCTCGCTAGCGTCAGCGTCTGCGGGATTCACGCTTCCGGATTAAAAAATTCTCAAATAAATTCCTCTCACTTTTTTTGCCGGCCTTTAATTCGGAGAATTTATTCGACTTATTGAAGCGGGATTTCCAGGTTTTTCTTAATTCCATTTTCGAAGACGGCATCCTCGTCGGCCGGACTGAAATTATGAATGAAAAATCAGAAATTCCGCGTCGCAGCCGCTCGAGGTGTTGTTCTCGAACGGCTGTCGGGAACGGCAGGAGTCGCCAAGACCGCGACCCGGCGAACAGGTGGTTCAGCTTGCGCCATCGCGCTATCAATACTGTTATTTAGCGCTGCGGCTGCGAGCGCCGCCTCGGTGAAAGATTATGGAGCCACAGGCAACGGTGTAACCGACGACACCGCCGCGATTCAGAATGCAGTAAATTCTACGAGTTCAGGCACGCTGCTTTTTCCCGCAGGCACTTATAAAATCAGTAACACTATTAATTTGCTTTCGAATGTGACATATCAAGGTCAGGGCGCCAAATTACAAGGAAATGGTTATTTCTGGCTGATGGAGACCGCATACAACGCGGCGAATACCACGATCGAGGGAATTACGTTCGACAGCGGCGGGCTAAACCTGAACGGGACAGTGACCGGATTGACGCTTACGGGCAACACGTTTCAGAATTTGACGACGGATAATAGCGCGGGCAACTGGACCCTCGGAAACGCCATCTTCGCGGGTAGCGGTGGGTTGCGTGCGTCGAAGATATCTGGAAATACGTTTTCCAACCTACTCGTCATGAATACCGCGGATCCAGGCGGCGACTACAACGGTAATGAGGGGATGATGTTTTATGGCCTTGATTCAACCTCGATCGACCACAACAGCTTCGATCACGTGACCGAAGGGATTAAGGTCTGTTTCGACAACAGCTACCAATCGAACAACGTTTACATCGGTTACAACACGTTCACGAACATTCACCGGATGGGAATGGAATTGCAGGGACCGCAAGGATGCGGGGGCCAAGACGTTTTATCGGGGCCGGACACAAATAATCTGACAATCGAGTACAACTCATTCACGAAGCCGCTGAACCCGTACTGGTGGACTTATCCGATCAGCCTTGCGAACCCGGCTCCGGATGGCGGTAGCGGAGCGATTATCCGCTACAACTACATCGTCAGTGCGGTACCGGGCTACGGCATGAGCGGCCCAACCGGCTATGGGATCGAAGCTGGATCCGCCGGCCTTCAGATTTATGGGAACACGCTAGCGGGACCGTGGGCGATAGCGATTACTTACAATGGCGCGCCCAATTCGACGATTCACAACAACTTTCTGTGCGGGCAAGCTAACGGCGCAACCATGAACATCGCGTACGAGACAGCGCCGTCATCGAATGTGTCCATCGCGAACAACACAATCGACGCAAATAGCTGTCCGGCTACGCTTCCGAACCCGATCACGCCGACCCCGACCCCGACACCGACGCCGACCCCGACACCGACCCCCACGCCGACCGGGCCGGTGGCCAACGGCACTTACACGTTAACCAACGTTTTGAGCACTCTGTTGTTGGACGACCCCGGTTTCTCGGTGAAAAGCGGAACGCAACTCATCCAGTGGCAAGCCAATGGAGGGAATAACCAGAAATGGGTTTTGACCTTCGATGGCACTGGTCACTACACCGTGATGAACGACTTCAGCGGAATGTATCTGACGGATGTCAATGGCCAGGCACAGGAAATAACGCAGAATAACGCCGACACGCAGAAGTGGGCGTTGCAGGCGGCTCCCGGCTCGAGTTACGTGTTGGTGAACAAATCGACCGGGAAAGTGCTGGATGACAGCAACCGGTCCATGTCGAACGATAACCCGATCATCACCTGGGCGGCGAACAGCGGGCAGAATCAGAACTGGATCATCAAATAATTTAGAAGCAGTCAGGTCACACTCCTATAACACACGAGGGGCAGATTGCCCATTGCGAGCGCCACGAGACCTTCCCGGTTTCGTGGCGTTTTTCGCTTCTAAGACATCGTTCAAATTGAATGGGCGGCGGAACTCAATTCGTCCCGCGACTCGAAGACCTGTAGGCCGTGACGATTAACGCAGCTTCGAGTCCGTTGGCCGCGGCGGCACGCGTTGATGCCGCGCCTTTGGCCGACCTCGTTTTCGATGACCATGTGGATTCCGTTTGGGGACAGGGGGAAGCCAATGGGCATCTTCTGACGACTCACGTAAATGATGGACTGGCGCTACTCAGGCGAAATTCGGGACCCAACGAGCGCATAGCTTGCCTGTGTTACGCCAATCCGTTTTCCTATGCGCTTCTAAGGCCGCCGATGGAAGGAGGAGCCGCATTTTACGACTATGGCACCAACTTTACCGAGCAATTCAGGCCTCCGGCGGAGCGCATCCTCGGCAACGCGGACGTCGTTATTTATCCAAAGGCCGAGGCGAACGGGCCGACGGTAGGAACGCTATTAAAAGTCTGCAAGACGATCTTGTCGGAACGTTACCACCGCGTCGCTGAATCGCGTGACTGGGTGCTACTTAAGAAGTTTTGACAGCCATTATCCAAATAGTGAAATCATCGCGCTGCCCGAAGCTACTAACTTAGCGAAGCCATGAGCCTGGACGAATGGTTCGAGAAGTACTAGTTGTGGGAATGCAGCGTAAGATTCCGTGCGTTGGAGTTTTTATTGCGCGGGGAGGCTGAGCGAGGACTTGTGCAACCTTTCGGGCGGAGCGGTGTTTAGATTTGTGTTGAGTGCCGACGCCCCCGTGGCCGTAAGCGATTCGTAATACATTTGAGTGCAGGTTTGTGGCGTTTGCGAATCAATCGGCAAGCCAGCCTAAACCATGGAACGTGAAAAAAAATGAAAAAGGCGAGCGGAGTTTGGGTAGAAAATATCACGCTTTAATGACGAAGGCCTACTCCACCGGCAACGTTACTAAAACTAATTCGCCGCTTTAGAGGGGCTGAAATCGTTGACAGAATACAGCGGAACAGTTCACAATTTGAACACGTCCAATTGCGGGAGGCGCTTCGGAAGTTCGCACAGCGCGCCGGAAATTGGACACGCGATAGCTTCTGGCTCAGCAGCATCGCAGGCGCGATGTAGTTGAGAGTGCGATAGCCTTGTCCAGAGCATGTCTCTCGATGGATTAATTAGCGTTAACTTGAGTCTCCCGATGCAAAAAACCAACGCGTAACGCGGATGTGTTAAGGCAGCGGGGCGGCGCCGGGAAAGATTGCTTGTTTCAGTCTCCCGGTTCAAGTCTAAGATACTAGAACCTCGTAACGATGCGAGTGCGGCGCGAATGTTGACAGTGCATGGCAGTTCGATTGACAATTCGAATCACGTCAACCTTTTCAGGGCTAACGTCTGCCGCTCAAGTTTGCGTTTCAGGACCGAATCATTTGGTGGACGAATTGCCAGTAAATTGTAGTTAAGTTAGCGGTAGCTGTGCCCGGAAGCGCCCGCCAGCCGCGCGAATCCCAGGGTAGGTCTCTCGGACGAGGACTGGGGGCGGATGGTTCGGAAACGAAGGGGTCTTCGCGAGCACAGGTGATACTTCGGAGGAAAGAGCTTGTTCAGCGATAGAAACCAAGGCGATTGGTACGCGTTTCGGGTCAGACCACGGCACGAAAAGACCGCATCCGCGCAACTGAAGGAGAAGGGATACACGGAGTTCCTTCCCTTAATCAGAGAGCAGCGGAAGTGGGGCAGCCGGCGGGCGATCGTAGACGCGCCGTTGTTTCCCGGATACATCTTCTGCCAGGCGCAGCGTTCCACGTTATACCCGATCTTGAATTTGCCCGCGGTGGTTGACGTGGTCCGCGCGGGATCACAGCCCTTGCCGGCAGCGAGAGAGGAAGTTGACGCTCTCAAGCGAGCGATCGACGCCAGCCTGCTCATGGAGCCCTGGAGCTACACCGAGGTGGGCCAACCAGTATGCATCACGAGCGGACCGCTGGCCGGTCTGACCGGCATAGTGGTGGAAGTGCGTCAAGCGCAGCGCCTGGTGTTATCGGTTAGTCTCCTGCGCCGGTCGGTATTAGTCGAAGTCGATCGAGACTCGATTGCCAAGACCGGCACAGCGACCGGGCTGCTTGCCTACCGGCAGGCGGCGGGCGCGCCGCGCTAATCGCGCGAGGAGAAGCCGGTTCACACCCTCCTCCTGTTGTCCGTTGACGCGCTTAGTTTTCGCGCCGGCAGCGGCGGTGTCCTCCGACACCACGAATCTTTCTTGGACTATTGACAGTTACAAATTTGTGTTCAAAAGCAGAACCCACGCCATCACTTTCCGTTTAGCGGAGAGCGAATATCAAGAGTTGAAAGAGACCGCGCTTTCGCAAGGCGCGCGAAGTATCTCGGAGTTCGCGCGAGCGGCGGTGCTTAAAAACGTCGGCCTGCCCGCGGGAGCTTCAGCGAGCGAAGAAGACCTCAGTTCCTTGAATCTGCGCCTCGAGGTGTTCGAGCTGGCGCTGCGCGACGTGCGCGGCCGCATTCTGCAGATGCTCAGTACGCGCGCCAACAGCGCGAGCGGCAAGACATGAGAGGCGAGGATTTTCTTTAGGCAGACGGCAGGAGAAACAGATTTCCAAAGAACGTGGTCACAAAGCTGGTTTAAGCATGATGAAGTTTTACGCAGGCCGGATTCCGGCAACAGTATTGTTTGCAGTGACGCTGGCGACGCAAGTTGTCGCGCAAGACGCGGCGCCCGCGCCCGTTGTTCCGGTCAACGCGCCCCCGGTGACGAAGGCAACCCAGACGCAGATGGGCCCGACGATACCCGAGCGAGTCGCCGATTACGTGCTAGGTCCCGAGGATCAGATTGAGATCCGCGCCTTTCAAGCGGACGAGATATCGGACAAGCCGTTCCAAATTCAAGGAGACGGGTATATCAGTTTGCCGCTGGTGGGGAGAGTGAAAGCGGCCGGCCTGACGGTCGAGCAATTCGAAGCGGCGCTGACGCGGGAGCTCGGGAAATATATCGAGCACCCGCAGGTGACGGTGCTGGTAAGCGAGTATCGCAGCCAGCCGGTTTCGGTGATGGGCGCGGTGACGACGCCGGGCGTGGTGCAACTGAGGGGCGATAAGACGCTGGTGCAGGTGATTTCACTCGCCGGAGGGATGCGCACGGATGCTTCAAATACGGTAACGATTACGCGCGAGCTGAGCCAGGGACGGATTCCGCTGCCTGACGCGACAACCGACCCGACCGGCAAATTCAGTATTGCCCACGTCAACGTACGCAAAGTGGTGGACGGGCAAGCGCCGCAGGAAAACATCGTGATCAAGCGAGACGACGTGATTACGATTCCGCGAGCGCAAATGGTGTATGTGATCGGCGAAGTGCAAAGGCCGGGCGGCTTTGTGTTGAACGAGCGCGATTCGCTTTCGCTGTTGCAGGCGCTGTCGCTTGCCGGGGGATTGACCAAGACGGCTTCGCTCAAGCACGCCAAGATCCTGCACGAGGAAGATGGGAAATCGGATCGGGTCGAATTGCCGGACAACGTCGCGAAGATTCTGGAGGGGAAAGCGCCTGACGTATCGCTACATGCCGACGACATTGTTTTTGTGCCCAACAGCGCGCCGAAGGCGGCGGCGCTGCGGGCGGCGGAGACGGCGGTAAATGTGGGGACAGGGCTCGCGATTTGGCGGTTCTAAGGAAGACGGGGAAAGAAGATGGAACGTAATCAAGACGGCCGCATTCGGCCATGGTACGACCGAAATCTTTCGGTAGAACCGATCCCGCACGGCGGGATCGCGAGGCAGGCAGACTATCCGCGGTTCGAGGTCGGGCGGGGCAAACCAGAGGAGCGGGTGCGATACCTGGTTTTGCTGCGGCGATACCGGGGCGCGGTGGCGCTCATGCTGGCAGGGTGCCTGGCGGCGAGCGTGATCTACACAGCGGTTTCGAGCAAGGTGTATAAATCGGTGGCGGTTCTCGAGGTCATGAGCATCAATCAAGACTTCATGAACAATAAGAACGTCGACCCGAACACGCCCCAGACCGATACCTATCTCGACACGCAAACCAAGCTGCTCGTAAGCAGTCCGGTGCTGGACAAAACGGCGGAACTACTCGCTCCGGCGGTGCCTTCGACGCTGACCAATAAACGGATGTTCCTTGCGACAGTGCGTGGCTGGTTTGGGTTTCCGGAGACGACCACGGAAGATGCCGACGGGATTGTCCGCAAGATGCTGGGTAGCGCGAAGGTAAAGGCGGAAGGCACTTCGAGTCTGTTGGACCTTACGGTCGAAGGACCCACGCCGCAGCTCACAGCCGACGCCGCTAATACCGTGGCCAACCAGTACATCAGCCAAACACAGCAGGCTCGCTGGGACACGGTGGCGCAGACGGGGCGATTTCTGCTGACACAGTTGGACGGGTTCCGGAAGAAGCTGCAGGCGTCAGAAGACGAACTGCAAAACTACGCTCGTGAAACGGGCCTGGTGTATACGGCCGATGCGATGCACGAAAGCGTTGCGACGGAAAAGCTGCGGCAGATTCAAAGCGACCTAGCCAAGTCGGAGGCGGACAAGACACAGAAGGAAGCGCAGCTAGACCTGATTAAGACTAGTACGCCCGACACGATTCCGCAGGCGCTGGGCGACGGCGAACTACAACAACTGAAGAGCAAGATAGATGATCTGAAGCGGCAGGATGTCGAATTGAGGGCCACGCTCACGCCCTCACACTACAAAGTGCAGAGGGTCGAATCGCAGATTAAGGAGCTCGAAGCGGAAGCCCAGGGGGCCCGCGGCGAAATTATCAAGCGGATTCAAAACGACTACCAGGAGGCGAGCCGGCGGCAGGATCTCGAATCGCAATCCTATGAAAAGCAACTGGCGCTTGTTTCCCAGCAAAACATGAAGGAAGTGAAGTACAACATGCTGAAGCGGGAAGTGGATGCCAACCGGGACATTTATCAATCGATGCTGCAAAGGGTAAACGAAGCGAACGTGATGTCGGCGCTGCGGGCGAGCCCGGTGCGGATTGTCGCGCAAGCGAAGCCGTCGTCCTTGCCGTACCGGCCGAGCTGGCCGATCGACCTGGGGATTGGGTTTTTGCTAGGGGGCGTCGGATCGGTGCTGTATATCCTGTTGCGCGAGCGCGCCGACCGGAGCGTCCGGATGCCTGGCGAGAGTCTGATGATTGTGGACGTGCCGGAGCTGGCGGTGATCCCTTCGGCGAAGCCGGACGCCCGCACTGCGCTTCCGTTAGGAAAGAGGGCGCGGCGGCTCGGCTCGGCGGGAGATAGAGCGGGGAATCTGGTGGAGATGCCCGGAGGGCCGGCCGTGAAGTGGGGCGAATTCGATTCGCTTATTGCCGAATCGTTCCGCTCCGCCGTGACTTCGATTCTGCTCGGCGGCCGGAGCGAATCGGGCCAGCGCGTGATTGTGGTGACGAGCGCTCATCCGCAAGCCGGTAAAACAACGGCCGTTTTTAGTCTAGGGCTGGGTTTAGCCGAAAGCGGACGCAAGGTCTTGCTGGTGGATGGCGATTTGCGGCGGCCGAGGCTCGGTCAGATTTTTGCGGTTCACCATGCGGACGGACTGAGTAATCTTCTGACCAGCGACGCGCGGGATAACGACGCGAAGAACCTGGTGCAGCCGACGGGCATTCCGGGGCTATCCATTCTGCCGAGCGGGCCGATGCCGGCGAACGTAGCGCAAGCGCTGCATTCGAGCCGTCTCGACGACATACTGAAGCTCATGCGGGACGACTACGATTTTGTGCTGGTGGACAGCCCGCCCATGATTCCGCTGACCGACGCGCGCTTGGTCGGCCAACACGCCGACGGCGTGATTTTGATCTGCCGCTCGGGGCAGACGACGATGGATCAGCTGGTCACGACGCGGCGGCGGCTGGCCGAAGATGGCATACACGTGATGGGCACGATTCTGAACGACTGGAACGCGTCGTCAGAGGATCCGTCGTACCTCAACTCGTATGCCGAGTATGCACGTGTTTCAAAGCC
>JBAUZG010000147.1:0-29373 GCA_049585195.1 Bryobacteraceae bacterium
AATTACCGTGGTCTTGGAGTATTTCGCAGCCTGCTAACTTATGCCCGCAAATTCCCTAACAGAACTCGCATAGCGATGCGCGGATGCATGATGCTGGGCGGTGGCGCAAGCAGGTTCGCGACCTTCAGGAACGCCACGGACGCTTCGGGATCGCGGTGCGCGGCCTTATGCAGCTTGGCGACGTACCAGTTTACGAAGCGCGCTCCTGCATTGCGTGGGCCGATGGTTTCCGGAATCCGAAGATCGGAGCCAACTGCGATCTTCCACGGAATATCCACGATTTTTGAGGCGCGCTCGAAAAATCTGTGCGCAAGATTTTCATCGCCCTCCGTCAGGCTCTGCTCGAAAGCCTGCGCCTGCTGCGCAGCGGCGGACATGCCTTGCCCGTAGATTGGATTGAAGCTGCAGATGGCATCGCCAAACACGAGGTAACCCTCGGGAAACGATTTCAACTTCTCGTAACGCCGCCGGAGGCTCGCCGGGAACCGTGCGGTGAACGCGTCGCCGATCGGTTCGGCCTCGCTAATTACTTCGTGAATGAACGGAGCAGGCAGTGTCCTGGCGAATTCGATAAAACCCGAGAGCTCGCTCGGCGCCACCTGGCCGAAATGCCCAATCAGCGTCACGGTCCAACGGTCGTCTTCCTGCGCGAGCATCACGCCCCCGCGCTTGCCCTGAGGGGTCGGTTGAATCACCACTGCGTAGTCGCCGTTCAGATGATCGCGGCGGCGGCGGAACAGGCGCGTGGTGTAGGCGATGGCGACCTCGACCTTTTCTTCTTTGGGCTTGGCAAATCCAATGGATTCGAGCCACGCGGTGCTGTGCGAACTACGCCCGGTCGATTCGACGACAAGCTCGGCGGAGATGGTGTCGCCGCTCGCTGGTTTGTCACCAGAAGCCTGCACGCGTACGCCAAGGACGCGGCGATTATCTCTCGAGACCGCCAGGCCTTCGACCACTGAGTTCTCCAACACTTCGATATTTGGGATCGCGAACAACCGTTTTCGCACGGTTCCTTCGAGAAGAGGCCGGCTGAGCAGCAGCGCATTGAGGCCGCTCGCGCACCGGCTCAGGCATGCGCCTTCGAAGAACCAGCGTGAGTCCGCCAGGACATCGCCGGCGGGAACGCCGCTCTCGATTAGTTCGTCCGAGATTCCCGGAAACAGATTTTCGAGCACGCGCCGGCCGCTCGCGAGCAACCCGTGCGTGTGTACTCCCTGCGGCACTCCGCGACGCTGCCGGCCGACCTCCGGGAACCTGTCGCGATCGATCAGCGTGACTCGCTCGAAATGATCGGACAGCACGCGCGCAGCGACCAGGCCGCCCATGCCGCCGCCGATCACAATCGCATGCTTTCGATTCTGGCTCACAGACTCCTTGATCCCTTCGTCACATCCGGCCACCCATAAAGGCGAGAAATGCGCGCCGAAAACGCCAATTCGCACCTAACCTAACTTCGTCACAACCACTCCCTCGCGGTCGTGGCTCGGAAACGAAGCTTGTGGATTCAACTGTTTGGCCGAGCCGCGCACGCAAGTAAGCGGTCCGGTGACGAAGTTCGGCTAACTTTTTCATTCGCTGCCCCGATCAAATGAGCGACTGCTGGCAACCAACGTGCAAGACGATTCCCGGAGATTTGCTTGCGCCAAATTCAGTCGCGCTATGATAATGCCATTTTGAGGGGGGCCAGCAAGTGGTTCCGACGAGTTCCCCGTGGGTGCTCGGGTCATGCGCCGCGTGCTCGTGGATTACGCCAGGGCACGAGGCTGCGCCAAACGCGAAGGAGCAGACCGCCGGGTATCATTCAATGACGCTGGGGTGGACATATCGCCCATTTGGCTGAATCGGCTATGCTGACGCGACAATGAGTTGCTGGGGGGACCTGGGCACGTCCGTTATCTCTCGGGCGCCGAAGCCGGCGGCATCGAGCATTTGGTCGTACTCCGCCATGGTGAAGGCATCGCCCGCGGGCGTGTTGGTGAGCATCATCATAGAGAACGAAGCGGAAACGGGTGGCGAGATGCGATCCTGGTTCGGCACGAACTCGAGTGCGAGCATCCGGCCGCCGGGGCGGAGGGCGGCATGGAAGCGCTTCATCAAAGCGATGTTGTCCTCGATCGGAAAGTGATGGAAGAAGTTGGTCACGAGCACGGCGTCGTAGCCGATACCGAGATCAACCACAAATGCGCTGCCGGGGAGAGGCGTGATGGCAACACCGGCCGCGCGAGCGTTCTCAACAGTTACTTCGAGAACACTGGGAAAATCCAGCGCGACGATCTCGCATTGGGGCGCGAGTCGCGCCACAGCGATACCGAACAGGCCGTGGCCGGCGGCGACATCGAGGACTTTCGCGGGCGTCCCGCCGCGCAGGACGACGCCGGCAATGAACTCGGCGGCGGCGGCCATTATGGGTTGCATGGTGCGCGCGAATGTGACCCATTCATGCACTTCGTCGCCCGCGAGGGGTTCCTCGAGGGCGGTGCGGTTCTGTCGGATCGTCTCCGTGAGCAAGCGTGACGCCTGCATGATCTTGTCGCTCATTTGGAACGGCAGGGTGGGAGCCCAGCTCGCGGGCGAGCGGGAATCGAGAAAGACCGCGCTCGTGGGCGTGTGGGAATAGCGGCCATCAGTCTTGGTTATGAGGCCGTAAACCGTGAGGCAGTCACATAGGATTCGCATGCCACGTTCGGCGACGCCGGCATGGAAGGCTAGTTCCTCAGCACTGCGAGGGCCGTCACCCAGAGCATTGAAAACGCCGAGATCGACGCCCGCCTTCAACGCCGCGCAACGCTGGTGCGCGGTGATTGCCTCCCAGACGAGGGCAGGATTAGGTTCCGACATATTAAGAGCGGGCGGCACGGCCGCCATGTAAGGCACAGACGTGGCCGACATGTTAATTTCCTTTTCTCCTGATCTGCTTCGTTGAAGCGGGGTACCAGGGCCTAGTCGCTAAATCTTAACCTGTCCCCCATAAAGGCGAGAAATGCGCGCGGAAGTACTAAGACGACTTCAATTTTTTTATTCGTTCGCCCAAATCAGGTTCCGTGCGGATGGCTGCTGGCAACCAAAGTGCAACGCACTCCCCCCGGAGGTTCAGTTAATTGCGCTTAATTCTTTTGCGCTATAATCGCGCCAGTTTTGGGGGGCCAGTAAAGTGGTTGCGACGCATTCCCCCGAAGTAACCGGTCTGCTGCGCGCCTGGAGCGGCGGCGATGACGGCGCGCTCGCCAGAATTGTCGAGATTGTGTATCCGGAGTTACGCGACATCGCCCGCCGGTGCTTGAGCCGGGAGCGTCCGGATCATACGATCGATGCCACAGCACTGGTACACGAAGCCTACCTGCGGCTCGTCGATATCAAGCGGATCCAATGGAAGGATCGAGCTCACTTCTTCGCCGTGGGCGCCCGGGTCATGCGTCGCGTTCTCGTGGATTACGCCAGAGCACGAGGCTGCGCCAAACGCGAAGGAGCAGACCGCCGGGTAACATTCAATGACGCTGTGGTCTTGTCCTCGGAACCAGATCCGATGGTGATACGACTCGACGAGGCGCTCGAGCACCTGGCCGAATTCGACTCGCGTAAGGCACAAGTTGTCGAGATGCGTTATTTCAGAGGACTGACCGCTGATGAGATCGCAGCGGTGCTTTGCATCTCACCGCAAAGCGTACGGCGAGACTGGAGCCTGGCGAAATCGTGGCTCGTTCGGGAAATGAATGGCGAGAAACCAAATGGAGCCTGAGCGCTGGGCGGCGATTGAATCGCTTTATCAAGCAGCGCTCGAACGAGAGCCTGCGGAACGCTCTTCGTGGCTTCGTCAAGCCTGTGGCGACGATACCGTTCTGTTTGGAGAAGTCGAATCGCTGCTCGCCTACGCTGACGCGAATCTGTCGAATCCTGCTGAGCGACTAAAGATGGCGAAGCTCTGGGATCGCATCGCGGGAGATCGGAATGCCGATCCACTGGCGCCGAGCAGCGCAACGGGAGCTGGTTCTAGGATCACGTCCGCATTGCCTTCCACCATCGGTCGCTATAGGATTCTGCGTCTGCTAGGCGAAGGGGGTATGGGCGTTGTGTATGAGGCCGAACAGGAACGGCCGCAGCGTACGGTAGCCCTCAAAGTGATCAAGTCCGGTTTAGCGGACCCGAAATTGATCCGGCGTTTCGAGCAGGAAGCTTTGGCGCTGGGGCGCCTGCAACATCCGGGAATTGCCCAAATCTATGAAGCGGGCACTGCTGAGAGCGGATTCGGGCCGCAGCCCTACTTTGCCATGGAATTCATCCGCGGCCAGCCGCTGCTTGAGTACGCCAATGCCCATCAGCTGAATGCTCGCGAGCGGCTGGAACTCATCGCCAAGATCTGCGAAGCTGTTCACCACGCTCATCAGCGCGGCATTATTCACCGCGATCTGAAACCGGGCAACATCCTCGTGGATGAGACCGGCCAGCCCAAGATTCTCGATTTCGGTGTGGCGCGGGCAACCGATAGCGATGCCCGTGTAACACGCCAGACCGATCTGGGTCAGCTCGTTGGAACCCTGGCCTACATGAGCCCCGAGCAGGTGTTGGCCGATCCGCTCGAGCTTGATACACGCAGCGATGTTTACGCCTTAGGAGTCATTCTGTATGAACTCCTGGCTGGGCGGCTGCCGTACAAGATTAGCCCCAAATTGCACGAAGCTGTGCAGACGATTCGGGAAGAGGAGCCCACCTCGTTAAGCGCAATCAGTAGCGCGTATCGTGGGGACGTCGAAACCATCGTTAGCAAAGCGCTCGAAAAGGATAAGACACGGCGCTACGCGTCGGCCGCGGAATTGGCCGCCGATATCCGCCGCTATCTCCACGACGAGCCGATTATGGCGCGTCCGGCGAGCACTACTTATCAATTGAAGAAGTTCGCCCGCCGGCACAAAGCGCTGGTATTAGGAGTTGCTTCGGTGTTCATCGTGCTGATCGCAGGAATCGTTGTCAGCACGCGAGAAGCGGCTCGGGCAAATGCGGAATCGGCAAGTTCCCGCGCCATCAGCGATTTTCTGCAAAACGATTTGTTAGCGCAGGCGAGCGCTGCCAACCAGGCGCGACCGAATACCAAACCCGATCCAGATCTTAAAGTGCGAACAGCTTTAGACCGGGCGGCAGCCCGAATCACGGGAAGGTTCGACCGGCAGCCACAGGTGGAGGCTGCTATTCGGGACACAATCGGAAAGACATACCTTGAGCTTGGGCTCTACCCGGAGGCCCGGAAGCAACTGGAGCGGGCGTTGGATTTGCAGCGCCGGGTGCTGGGCGCAAAGAATCCGGAGACCCTCAAGGCTATGGGCCGCATTGGATATGTTGACTTCCTTCAAGGCAAATACCCGGAAGCCGAGAAGCTTCTCGCACATACTTTGGAGATCGAGCGGCGCGTGTTGGGCCCCGAGAATCCCGACACGCTGAAGTCAATCATGAGTTTGGCCAGCGTCTACTTCGAGGAAGCCAAGTACGCGCAGGCCGAGGCCCTCGACCGGCAGGCTCTGGAGATCGGCCGTCGCGTGTCAGGACCCGAGCATCCCGACACGCTGAAATCCATGAACAACCTCGCAAACGTCTACTGGGCGGAGGGCAAGTATACGCAGGCGGAGGCGCTCCACAGCCAGGTCCTGAAGATTCGGCTCCGCGTGCTGGGCCCGGTACATCCGGAGACACTATCGTCCACGATCAATCTCGCAAACGTCTACTTCGATGAGGGCAAATATGGACAGGCTGAGGTGCTCTACAACCGGACCCTGGAGACCGAGCGCGGCGCGCAAGGACCCGAGCATCCCGACACGCTAATATCCATGAACAATCTGGGAAGCGTCTACGTGGCTGAGGGCAAATACGCGCAGGCAGAGGCGCTGTATAGCCAGACCCTGGAGATTCGGCGCCGTGTGCTGGGTCCGGAGCATCGCTACACGCTGAGTGCCATGGAGAACGTGGCCATCGCTTACGCCGCTCAGGGTAAATACAAGCAGGCGGAGGCGCTATTCATTCAGTGCCTGGAGACAGAGCGGCGCGTGTTGGGTCAAGAGCATCCCGCCGTGCTTGACACCGTTTTGACGGCCGCTTCCATGTATCAGCGGCAGGGCAAGTACACCCTGGCGGAGACTTATTCGGCCCAGTCCCTAACCGGGCGGCGGCACACCTTAGGCTCGGAACATCCGGATACAATGGCGTCGGCAGCCGACCTGGCATTGGCCTACCAGTCACAGGGGAAGTTTGCCGAAGCCGAGCCCCTCGCGCGCGAGGCTCTCGAGTTCAATCGAAAGACGCAGCCGGATGGCTGGCAACGATTCCGCGCTGAGAGCTTGGTGGGCGCGAGCCTGGCTGGACAGAAGAAGTATGCCGAAGCGGAACCGCTGCTGCTTGAAGGTTACGAAGGGATGATGGCGCAGAAAGACCGCATCGCAGTTCCGGACTGGTACCACCTGGACCGCGCCCGCGATTGGCTGGTCCAACTTTATGACGCCTGGGACAAGCCGCAGAAGGCGGCCGAGTGGAAGAAGAAGTTGCAGTTAAGCAGCGCCGCCTCCCTCAAGGAATAACTTCTAAGCAATTCCTGCACAAATATCGAAAAACCCTTCGTTCCGGTTAGAAGTTCAACAGAATTTCCCCGCCTATAGGGTCGAAGACTGTTCTCGCACAACTGCGTCGAATGGTACAGCATCCGCGGCTCCAAAGCGAGCCCGGACCAAAAAAATAACCAATCGGAGGAAGATCAAGTGACACTCAGAAATACTCATCAGGTGTTGGCGATGGCGCTGCTCACCGTTGCATCGGTTACTGCCCAGAACACGACGCTAACCAGTTTCGTTGATAGCAAGCCCTATGAAGGCGTCTATATCGAACGTCTCTTTTACTTAGACCAGAATCAAAGTATACAAGAGCTGTACAACTACGGCGGGTGGTTGGTTCAGAATCCCACGTTAGACAGCGGAGCACAAGTCGCTTCACAAGGGAGCGCGCTTACGAGCTTTTATGACAGTTTCGGTATTCAGCACATGTTTTATGTCGATGCGAGCTTAAACGTGCACGAACTCTACAATGATGGCCAATGGTGGAACAACCGGCTCACGGGAGGGACAACCGACCCGCGGAACAACCGTGTCACTGGAGCAGCGACGAACGCGCCGGGCGCTCGCGATCAACTTGCGTTGACCAGTTGCTTCGATAATCACAATATTGAGCACGTGTTTTACATCGATCCGGTCAATCATGTGCGTGAGCTGAAAAACAACGGGCAGTGGGCGAGCGATGACGTCACTGCGGCCACCAATACTCCGGGTGCGGCTTATGAAAGCGGGCTGACGAGTTTTTGTGACAGCTCCGGAGATCCGAACGTGTTTTACACTACCGGCAACCTCAACCACATTGAATGGTTGATCTACGCGGGTGGGCAATGGCAAAGCAACGATATCACAGGGGCGACAAACGGGCCGGCGGCCGCTTTCGCAAATGCGTTGACGAGTTTCTTCGACAGCTTTGGCATTGGGCATGTTTTCTATCTGGAATCGAGCCAGAATGTACGGGAGTTGTACATGGTGAACGGCCGGTGGTTCGGAAATAGTCTAACAGCAGATACTGACAGTCCGGTGGCGGCCTCCGAAGGTGGACTAACCAGTTTCTTTGATACATACGGCATCGAGCACGTGTTTTACATCGACATCAGTGACCATGTGCGGGAACTATACAACAACGGCCAGTGGCAGACAAACAATCTCACCGCAGACACAAACAGCCCTGCTCCGGCTCACGCGTCCGCGCTGACGAGTTTCTTTGATAGCCAGGGTGAGCACGTGTTTTACGTCGATACCATCGATCACATCATCGAGCTGTACAATACGAACGGCCCGTGGCAAAGCAAGGATCTTACGGCGGCCACCACGGCCCCGCTCGCCACGCCGTAGACGGGGGACGGGACAGTTCCGCAACTCAAACTCAGCTCCACCCCCCCATGCAACCCGCGCTTTCAGCCCAAGCAAGCGCCGTCTCAATCGTTGGCCGGCGGCGCTTATTGCTGGAAGCCCGCTGTCATTCTGAATACGCGAACCGCGAGTGCGAGCTATACCGCTTCTTTAGAGGCGAAAAAGATGAGTGCCGCCTTAGAAGTTTTACTCTCTCGTTACGCCTATATGGGTGAGAAGTCGTTCGAGTCTAAAGGCTCGTAACGTCCCATCACCCAAATTCAAAGGCTCGGTAGCCCGAGCAATCAGGAGAAAGATATGTCAACACAAAATACTATTCGCGCCTGGAAGGATGAAGAGTATCGTCGCAGTCTGAGCGAGGCAGAGAGAGAGTCAATGCCGCCGAATCCGGCCGGTTTGCCCGAGCTCTCGGACGCTCAACTGAAGCAAGTGGCGGGCGGGCTCTGGCATCAAGTCACGTATATTCCGTGCTTAGTTACCCATGTCCCCGTCATTTGCTTTTAATTGTGGCGCTAAGAAAGAGCGCCCACAGGTCCGCATCTAAGTGAAGGGAAAAACTTAAGGAACAAGATAAATATGTCAACACAACACATCATTCGCGCTTGGAAGGACGAGGAATATCGTCGTAGTCTGAGTAACACCGAGAGAGCGGCGCTACCGGAGAACCCGGCCGGCGTGACCGAACTCTCTGATAGTCAAGCGAAGCAAGCGGCGGGCGGCTTCCACGCCCCACCCCCTGCGATTCGCGCGACGTTTGTTCTTTGTACCCATGTTTTTAGCTGCATCTAGCGTATAACCCAACCGTTATCGATAAGGAGAAAAATATATGTCAACACGCAATATTATTCGCGCTTGGAAGGACGAGGAATATCGTCAGAGTCTGAGCGCAGCAGAGAAGGAGACAATGCCACCGAGTCCGGCTGGCTTGACGGAACTCTCGGGCGATCAATTGAAACACGTGGCGGATGGAAACATCTTTCCCACTTATTATTTGTGTTTCCATACCCGGTGGCCGTCACCCGGGTGCAGACCCCCCGAGTAATTGCATTGGGTGGCAGGCCCGGCTAGTGTCAAGCTCCTCTCGATACCGCAGGCGGGCCTTTAGGCTCGCCAACCGGGCGTTCGATCACTCGAATTCCAATCAAAAGTAGTGAACTGTGCCACAACACTGGAGCCATGATGAACTCTCAATCGTTTGATGCAGACAGTTGGTATCTTGCCATGACCCTAAGAGAGCGCCTGCAGTCTAGGGAGCAATCCGACTCGAATCCGACAGAAAGCCCGGCCGGAAACTCTGATTATCGCTTCAACCGCTGGCGCTCGCAGCATCCGTTTGATATGGACGAGCAATGGGCACGCCGCTTAGCCATGGATGGTTTGACTGATGAAGAATTGCTTCGCATTTTGTCGGAGTCGGCCTCTGCCGTACGTTCGCGATTTGCTGAAATTCCAGACTGGCTGCGGATGTTTCAGGAAGCATTCTCCCATCCATCCGCGACCTCGGACATGGCGCCATTCCGCTCCGGCACGCGCGAGCGTGAGACGTTCACAAGAGTTGCAGAACCGCTGATTGCGTTCGGAGTTCGGCGCTTCGAGCGTGGCATCGACGAGATGCTCGACAGATTTCCCGGCGCACCCTTCGATAGAGACATTGTCAGCGAATTACGAGGCGGCATCGTTGACCAGCTGGGGCCCATGCTTGTGCGTACGATGGCGCTGGAGCTGAACGTAGCCCGTCTCGAAGGCGCTCTGTCGGGCGCGAATCCGGAGCAACGGTTCAACTCGTTCGTCGCAAGCCTCGAAAATCCTCAGACCGCTTTGCGAATTCTCGAGGAGTATCCGGTATTGGCCCGGCAACTCACTGAAGGAATGATGCGATCAGTGGATTGTAAGCTCGAGGCGCTCGAGCGTCTGTGCGGCGATTGGGAAGAGATCCAGTCTGTCCTCCTTCCGAACCAAGAGCCTGGCCGGCTCATTCGGCTCAGCGCCAGTTCGGGAGACAAGCATCGCGGCGGACGCGCTGTATTAATCGCGGAATTCGAGTCCGGTGTCCGCGTCGTCTACAAGCCGCGATCGCTCGCGATCGATGTGCATTTTCAAAACTTGCTCGCCTGGCTGAACGATCATGGCGCGCCGCAACCGTTCCGGATTCTGAAGGTAATCGACCGCGGCGAGTACGGCTGGGTGGAATTTGTAAGCGTGCAAAGCTGCCGGTCCGAAGCTGAAGTTCAGCGCTTTTATCAACGCCAGGGCGCATATCTCGCGTTGCTGTATGCCTTGGATGCCACCGACTTCCACCACGAAAATCTGGTAGCAGCCGGCGAGCATCCTGTACTTCTCGATTTGGAAGCCATGTTCCACCCCCATTTCAGCGGAGAGCAGTCAGTGGATGCGGCTATGCTGGCGCAGAATGACCTGAGCCAGTCGGTGTTGCGTGTTGGGCTGCTGCCGATTCGGGTGTGGGGTAACGCCGAAGCGGAAGGCGTCGATTTCAGCGGCTTGTCCACGGAAGGCGAGCAAATCACGCCTTTTCCTGTTCCCGATGTGGAAGGCCATGGTACCGACGAGATGCGGTTGGTCTCCAAGCGTGTCTCCATGCCTGCCGGCGCTCATCGTCCAACAATGGAAAGCAAACGGATCCACCTCGAGGACTATTCGGACACTGTAGTTGAAGGATTCACTCAAATGTATCGCTTGCTGATAAGGCGTCGCGACCACCTGCTCGAGGAAGGGGGTCCGCTCAAGCTATTCAGCATGGACGAAGTCCGAGTGATTTTGCTCCCCACACAGATATATGGCACTCTCCTTCGCGAGAGTTTTCATCCCGATGTTCTGCGGGACGCTCTAGACCGCGATCGCCTCTTCGATCGGCTTTGGGCATCGGCCGTTCTGCACCCTAACCTGGAAAAATTGATGGCGGTTCAAATGAGGGACCTCTCAAACAACGATGTTCCAATATTCACCACTAAGCCAGCGACGCGCGATCTTTGGAGCAGTTCCAAGGAGCGATTCCCCGATTACTTGGAAGAGTGTCCGATGACTGGTGTACGAAGGCGATTGCTTGGTCTAAGTAAGGACGATCTATCGCAACAGATCTGGGTGATTCGAGCGACGTTGGCAACCTTGTCGAAGGAGACAGACCGGCCCCGCGTGACGAGGCATGTATACGCGAAGGCCCAAGGAATGGCGACACGGACTCGCCTCCTGAACGCAGCGAAAAAAGCGGGAGATTGGTTGGAAAGCCAGGCCCGGCACGGAAAGAATGACGCGGCCTGGATCGGTTTGACTCTCGGCCAGGATCGCCGATGGTCACTTGCGCCCGTGAGCCTCGATCTCTATGACGGCCTGCCCGGCATCGCTCTGTTCCTTGCCGAACTCGGCGCGGGCACGGGCGAACAGCGTTACACGGCATTGGCTGAATGCGCGATCAATACCGTGCTTCGCGCAATTGAGAAGAACAGCGCGGCGATTACTTCGATTGGCGGGTTCAATGGCTGGGGCGGTTTGGTCTACGCGTTCACGCGCCTGGGAGATCTCTGGCAGCGGGAGGATTTGCGACAGGAAGCCGAGAAGGGCGCGACGCGGATTCCAGGACTGATTGAGCGCGATGATGTGTTGGATATCATAGGCGGCGCGGCGGGAAGTATCGGCGCGCTGACAGGACTGTATCGATGCGCTTCGTCCCTCGCCGCATTGGACGCAGCAGTCCGGTGCGGAGAGCATTTGCTGCGGCGGGCCCAACCAGCGGGCAAAGGGATGGCTTGGCCCGCTCCCTTCGCCGGTCAGAGGGCGCTGACCGGTTTTTCACACGGTGCGGCAGGTATGGTGTGGGCCTTACAGCAACTCGCTTATATTACAGGCGAGCGGCGCTTTTCCGATATGGCGGCTCGCGCGCTTGCATACGAGCGCGGTATCTTCGATCCAAAGCACAAGAATTGGCCCGATCTTCGGGAAGATGCGAAAGGCGAGGCGAGTTTTGCGATGGCCTGGTGCCACGGAGCGCCGGGAATTGGACTGGCCCGGTTAAGCACCTTCGATGATGGCGACGAGATCACCCGCATGGAGATCGAAGCTGCTTTGCAAGCCACCATAGATGCGGGTCCTGGTCATGGCCACTGTCTGTGTCACGGCGATCTGGGCAATCTGGATCTTCTGATTGAAGCCGCGCGCCCGACAGACGGGCTGGTATGCGCGCAGGAAGTCGATCGCTTTGCTGCTGCGGTACTCACAGATATAGAACGTAATGGCTGGCGATGCGGGTTGGCGTTCGATGTTCAGTCGCCTGGTCTGATGACCGGCGTTGCCGGAATTGGCTATCAATTGCTGCGTCTGGCCCATCCCGAACAAGTGCCCAGCGTCCTCTTCTTTGATCACGCGGAGCGTCAATTAAAACGACAATCCAGTGAGCGGCGTGAAGAAATCGCCGTCTGCTGACGGCAACAGCAATGAAACAAAGGCGTGTCCCTGTAGTCCTGCAAATGGCCGCGGCGGATTGCGGATCTGCTTGCCTTGCCATGATCGTCCGCTACTTCGGACGCCGAACGACCCTTTCAGAGTGCCGGGAATTGTGCGGCTCAGGACGAGATGGAACGACCGCAGAGCTTCTGGCCAAGGCGGCGCGCAAACAAGGTTTGCAAGTTCGAGCCGTTTCAGCGTACTCCGGAGATCTGTCTGGCTTCGAGTTACCTGCTATCGCGCACTGGAATCACAATCACTTTATTGTGGTCGAGAGCTGGTCTCCGAAGCGCGTTCGCATTATCGATCCGAGCCTGGGCCGCTTGCGTTTGAATCCTGCTGAATTCCTCGACGGGTTCACCGGTATACTGCTGACTTTCTCCGCGGCCGGGCCGATGCTGCCGGAGCGTCGAACGCGGCGGTCTCCCTGGGTACAGTTTTTGTCACAGGCTTTAGGCCGTCGCGGCTTCGCGCCTCTTGCCGTTCAGATTGTGTGCGCCTCTTTGCTATTGCAGGCATTCGGTTTGGCGGCGCCTTTATTCACCAAGATTCTCGTGGACGACGTATTACCGGCCCGGCGGCTCGGTGTGATGCACGTCATTGCTCTTGCTATGGCCGCCTGGGTTTTGGCCGGAAGCGTAGTTTCGTACCTTCGCTCGCTAATCGTCATGCGCCTGAAGACAAAGCTTGATATCGAGATTACGCGTAGCCTGATTTCGCATTTGTTGAAGCTGCCCTTCGCCTTCTTTCAGCAGCAGAGCTGTGGCGACCTCCTCATGCGCCTGACCAGCAATGCTTCCATTCGTGAATTCCTTACTAACCAGACGCTCTCGGCATTCCTTGACGGCGTCATGGTATTCACGTATCTCTGCGTGCTACTCAAGACCGCCGTCCTCTTCGGGTTGCTTGCCTCCGCCGCCGCTGCGCTTCAAGTCCTCGTCTTAGCGTCGTCCGCCTCGCGGTCACACGATCTTCTGCGGCGGGATCTGGCCGCGAACGCCGAGTCCCAAGGGTTCCTGGTGGAGACCCTTACCGGTATCGCGTCCATCAAGGCATCCGGGTCGGAAGAACCGATATGTAGCCGTTGGTCGAAGCTCTTGAACCGGCAAGTAAGAGTCTCGATCGAAAGAGGGCGATTGTCCGCCGCTGTCGACACGCTCATGACAGCCTTGCGGACTGGAGTGCCGCTCGCGTTCCTGTGGGTGATGGTCTTGCGAGTGCTGGATGGCACGCTGAGCCTGGGTTCGGGTTTGGCCATAAGCGCACTTACCGCGTCTTTTCTCTCCCCGTTAGCCTCATTAGTTTCGAGCGGCCAGCAGTTTCAGTTCTTCAAGGTTCAGATGGATCGTATCGCGGACGTGCTGGAAGCCCCGCCTGAGCAGCCACTGGGAGGCGCACGAACGGCTCTCCGTATTTCAGGCGCTATTGAAGCGAACAATCTCAGCTTTCGTTACGACAAAAACTCTGCGTGGGCGCTGCGTAACATTTCGATTTCAATCCAGCCTGGCCAGAGAGTGGCCCTCGTGGGCCCGTCGGGATCCGGAAAGAGCACGCTTGGCATGTTACTGCTAAGCCTTTATGCACCCACAGAGGGGGAAATTCGCTACGACGGCATCCCGTTGGAGAATTTCGATTATCGCGCGCTGCGGAGGCAGTTCGGCGCAGTGCTGCAGCAACCGGGTCTATTTAGCGGCTCGATTCACAGCAATATCGCCCTCAATGAGCCGGATCTATCCCGAGACAGCGTTATAGAAGCCGCCCGCATGGCTGCTATCGACGAACAGATCGACTCAATGCCGATGGGTTACGAAACCAGAGTTGCCGAAGGCGGAGGCGGCTTTTCAGGAGGCCAGAAGCAACGCCTCGCGATCGCGCGCGCAGTCGCTCACAAGCCGAGCGTACTTTTTCTCGACGAGGCGACCAGTCATCTGGATACAGCTACCGAGGATAAAGTTCATCGGAATCTCGCCAATATGGGCTGCACAACGATCCTTGCCGCGCACAGGTTGAGTACAGTTCGAGACGCCGACATGATTTTGTTTCTGGAACAAGGAGTTATCGTCGAACGCGGCACGCACGGACAATTAATGGCTCTCGACGGAAGATATGCCGGACTGGTCCGGAAGCAGATGCCGGCGTTCTCATCGCTTGCCATTCATTCCACCGTATAATCCGCAACGTGTAGCGGAATGCAGGAGGTCGTATGGAATGGCGAGATAAGGCGATGCTCACCTCGTTCGCCTTATTTGTTCTAGCACTGTCTTTAGAAGTGTTCAATATATGGCCCCTTCTGGTTGCCCACCTGAGCCTGGCAAATTGGATCACACTGATACCAATCCACCTCGCGGTGCTTATCTCTATGTTGGGCATCTATCACAGAGCCTCGAAAGGCGTGTTGGTTCGACGAAGCGAGGTTCTGGCAGCGGCGGGACTTGTTATCGCAAACACATCTGAGTTTCTGCCGCGGAGCTGGGGGCCGCAGGGCCGAATCCTGGTGCCGTGGCCCCTGCTCACACGCACTCTTCCAACAGGAGGCCCCTCTATCGCCATTGGATCAGGATAGAGGGTACCTGTTGGTAGCTTTTTGAGGCGGATATGTCGAGTCTATGATTTGCAAAGGCGACGATGGCGCCAAATTCATTGAGCTGTAACGCGCACGGCGCCAGTGGCGATCCAAACATTTGCAGGCGACACACGAATGAGGAACAGTGGGTTGCTGCACGACGAAGGCGGAACACTTGCGAGATTCCCCCGAAATTCGGCATTTCCTTCAGCGTCAAGCGGAACTGCTGCGGTATCGATAATAGCTTGAGCGGTGGTGCTGCCGGCATTGCACACGAGCGTACCCTTCACGCTCGTCACCCCGTCGGGAGTGCCACTCGAGTTTCCACCAACGAGAACAAGTCCCTCAACAAAGAAAGCTATCTCGCCTGTTGTAAGGTTCACCGTAGCCCTGCCCGCCGAAGCCCTCCACGGCAATCCGCCGCTGGCAATTCCAGCCACCGGGTTCGAAATTCCCGGTGCCGTTATGACCCCAACAATCTGTCTCCAATGCGCCACCGCATCGTCCGCGAAACATGCAGTCGTAAAGAACATAAAAAGTATCCCGGAAAGTAGTTTTCTCATGTGAGTCCATCCTTTCCGGTTGTAAGCATTTCCAATCATCATTTGAGTCTCCTTAGAATTATTTTTCGCTTCGGGATCCAGCTTGGATCCGAAAGTCCACCGGGTGCAGTCGCACCAGTATGGTCTCCGCCTTTATAGGCGGTAAAACGTCACCGAACTTCTAATCCGATGAACGATCTTTTGACAACCTACTAATGGTGTTTCAGGTGGCGAACGGGAGGAGAACGCGTTGATCAACGATAGGAACCCGGCCGCAAACCGGCGAATGCTTCTTTTGCTCGCTCGCTGAAACGCGTTGATACCAACCTATGAGCATCCGACGGCCGTATCGGACGCGATCAACGCGATTACAAGCCAGCAGATTTCGAGCCACTGACGCCGTGTGCTTTGATCGTCTCTTCCTCCAGCCGGTCGGAGTCCTCGCGCCTCTAATTTGTTTATGGTATTGAAGCCAAGCTCGATAAGAATTGTACTTTGTAGAACGATCAGGTGTTCGGCTTCGAAAGGCACTTCAAGAAATCAACATGGCACATATTCATTTAGCTGAAGGCTTACCAGGCATTCGCGGGCTGCTCGATTTTCGCCCCGAAACGGCGGAACCTCTATGTCGCTTGGCAGATGTTTTATTGCACCAACCAAGTTCCCTGTCGATGGCAGATCGAGAACTGATCGCTACCTACGTCTCGTCTTTGAACGATTGCTATTACTGCCAGACCTCGCATGGCGCGATTGCCGCGTATCATCTCGGCGGAGATGATCAGATCGTCGCGCAGGTCAAGCGGAATTTTAGCGCTGCTCCGATCTCCGAGAAATTGAAGGCGCTACTGGAAATTGCCGCCAAAGTGCAGAAAGGCGGCAAGAATGTGCTCCCGGAAGACGTCGATCGAGCCAGACAGCAGGGTGCGACTGATCATGAAATCCACGACACGGTCCTGATAGCTGCGACATTCTGTATGTTCAACCGCTACGTGGATGGCTTAGCTACCTGGGCGCCCACAGATCCGGGGGCGTATAGGGAAAGAGCCGCAGCGGTGGCGGAAGGCGGTTATAACCGAATTCCTCGAGACGTGCAGAAAGCAAAAGAGAGCGCTTACGCTAAGAGCTGGGCGACCTAAGTGTGAAGTGCGATGGACAAACCAATGTTTTTGCAGTATGTGGAAAGTAATCTGCAACCGAGCCCGCATACGGATCTAATCCGAATGATGCAAGCAAGTAGAGCGGAATACCCGAAGATCTGGCACCTGTTTGCGTTTCGTCCTCAAGCGACAGAGCACCTCGGCAAATTCACGCAAGAGATCATGCGTGGAGACGCGCCATTGAGCCCTGGCCTGAGGGAGCTGATTGCAGCGTTCACATCCAGCGGCAATCACTGTCCGTTTTGAACAAAATATCACGCTGCAGTTGCAGCGGAATTGTTGGGCAGCGAGGAACTGGTTCGACAGGTTTTGGACGACCTGGAGGCGTCTTCACTTCTCGAGAAAGAGAAAGCCCTGTTCCGATTCGTGGCGAAGGTGAACCAGCAAGCCGCCCAAATCGGGGCCGAAGATATAGAGCTTCTCCATAGTATCGGCTGGACAGACGAAGCCGTCTATTACGCGATTTCCGTCTGCGCGCTTTTCAACTTCTACAATCGCTGGATTGACGCTAGCGGCGTGGCCGTCATGTCGGAACAAGCGCACCGGCATTTCGGAAAGCGAACCGCGGATAACGGTTACATTAGGCGATAAGACCGATCTTCCGGCAGCTAACGACTTTACCCTATTGATTCACTTGCGGAACGGCTGTAGTCTGGCGGCTGCAAGGAGCGCAAGAACCATATACAATGCCGATTCCAACCGAGCCGATCGGAAGTTTGCCGCGACCTCCGGAACTGTTGGCCGCCCTTGCTGATTTCGAGAACGGTGTGATCTCGGCTGCGAAGCTTGCGGAGCTCTCGGATTCTGCCGTACGGGACACAATTCGTAAGTTCGAACAGACTGGATCACCTGTCATCACTGATGGAGAACAGCTAAAGCCAAGTTTTGCGACCTATCCTGTGCACGGCATGGAAAACCTGTCATCCGATGGTGTTGTGATTGAGTTCTCAGATGGCCATTACCGTCGGCTTCCAAAATTGGTGAAAGGCCCGTTCCGGTACCAGCACTATGCAGACAGCTATCTGAAGGCCGCACAGAGCTTGACGTCCCTACCGCTAAAGCAGGCTGTCATTTCGGCCTCTGCACTCAGCCTTCTATACCAAGAGGAGATTCCTGGTTATTCCAATGAGCAATTTATCCTTGACCTGATTCGCGAAGCAGAGTGCGATATCCAGCGCTGTCTGGCAGCCGCGGCGCACTGTGTGCAGATTGATTTTACAGAGGCAAGGCTGTCGCTGAAACTCGATCCGAGCGGGAGGCTCCTGAAGAGGTTCATCAATTTGAACAATCTTGTTCTTGCCGGATTCTCTGACGATGAGCGCGCGAGGATTGGCGTTCATAGTTGTCCAGGTGGAGACCAGGATGCCACGCACAGCGCATCGGTTGACTATGAGTTGCTGCTCCCCTCATTGTTTATGCTCAACGCGGGCAGGTTCTACATTCAGCTTGCTAGCGAGCCGGACCATGCCCGGGTTCTTCAAGTGGTTCGAAGGCATGTGAAGCCTGGCCAGGTCGTGTTTGTTGGAGTAATTAACCCCATTGATCCACAGGTTGAATCTGCGGAGGAGGTACGCGAACATGTATTGGAAGCCGCCTCGTACCTTCCGATCGGTCAACTGGGAACAACCGACGACTGCGGGTTCGCACCCTTCGCTGACGATGTGTCGACTTCACGTGAGGTCGCATTTCGAAAGATCGCAGCGCGCGTCGCCGGTACGCGGCTGGCCGAACACGCCTTAGAAATGGCCTGAAATGCGATGGCCGTTTTTGCCATCACAGAAATACTGTTCCATTCTGCCCGCGGGACACCAAGCGGTCAGCATGCAGTTTGGCGTTGCGCCGATCGATGAAAGCGCATGTGGCACGCGCCGCGGAACCAAAACAGATTCACCAGCCTTCAACTGAAGTCTTTGCCGGCCACTTGGAAGGCCACCTATTCCGGTCTATACCCGGGATGCGATGGGCGAGTTGTATCATCTTTCCTTTACATGCGGAGAACTCTAATCAATCAAATGCCTGGACTCTTGGTTGCCGCCCGTCTCGCCCTCTCATTCGCTGCGATTTTGCTGATCGCAGTGCCCGTCACTCACGCTCAGCAGTCACCGAAATACCCGAACTACCCGAGCGAAACGCCCGAAAAATTTACACCCGTGACGTCCAGCTACGAATACACGCGCCGCGAGGTTATGATCCCCATGCGCGACGGCGTCAAGCTCCACACTGTCATCCTTGTCCCGAACAGCGCAAAACACGCGCCGATCCTCATCACGCGTACGCCTTACAACGCTTCCGATCTCACCAGCCACGTCAATTCCAGTCACCTCGCCCCGATGCTCTATGGCTATGACAACGTCACAGACGTCATCGTCGAAGACGGCTACATTCGCGTCGTCCAGGACATCCGGGGCAAATACGGCTCCGAAGGCGACTACGTCATGAACCGCCCTATCCACGGACGGCTCAACCCCACGCCGGTCGACGAATCCACCGATACCTACGACACCATCGATTGGCTCATCAAAAACATCCCTGAAACCAACGGCAAAGTCGGCATCCTCGGTATCTCGTACAACGGCTTTCTACCGCTTATGGCCCTGGTTAACCCACACCCCGCGCTCAAAGTATCTGTGCCCATGAACCCCATGGTCGATGGTTGGCGCGGCGACGATTGGTTCCACAACGGCGCATTCCGCCAGCCCAATCTCGCCTACGTCTATGAGCAGGAAGCGAGCCGCGCAAACGACGTGAAATGGTGGAGCAGCCACTACGACGATTACGACGAATACCTACAGGCAGGCTCCGCCGGCGAAATGGCACGTCGGCACGGCATGCAGCAGCTCGGCTTCTTCAACAAGCTATCCGAACACCCCGCTTATGACGCTTTCTGGAGCGAACAGGCCGTCGACAAGGTCCTCGCCGCCCGGCCACTCAAGGTGCCCGTCATGCTCGTCGACAGCCTCTGGGACCAGGAGGACATCTACGGCGCTACCGCCGTCTACAAGGCCCTCAAACCGAAAGACACGAAGGATGACATGGTCTTCCTCGTCATTGGCCCATGGTTCCACGGACAGGAAATCGAAAATGGCAGCTCACTCGGCGAATTGCAGTTCGGCAGCGATACCGCGCTCTATTTCCGCCAGCATATTCTGCGCCCCTTCCTAGCGCAATATCTCAAAGACGGCACGCCGAAAGCGGATGTCGCTCCCGTGTCCGCATTCGAAACTGGTACGAATGCTTGGCGTCGTCTCCCCGCTTGGCCTGCTGGTTGTGCCAGTGGCTGCAAGCCCAAGCCGACCCCGCTCTATCTGAACTCCGGGCTGAAACTCACTTTTTCCGCACCGCTATCGACCGCAACCAAATACGACGCCTACGTCTCCGACCCCGCCAAACCTATCCCGTATCGCTCCCGACCCATTCTGCCGACCTATGCGCCCGACTCCACCTGGTCGCAATGGCTCGTCGATGACCAGCGCGACGCGTCCACCCGCACGGATGTGCTCGCTTTCGTCTCCGATACCCTCACGGCGCCGCTAAAAATCAGTGGTCAGCCTGTCGCTAATCTAATCGCGTCAACCAGCGGCACCGATTCCGATTGGGTCGTGAAGCTCATTGACGTGTATCCAGACGAAGTCGCCGCCCAGCCGCGTCTTGGCGGCTATCAGCTCATGGTCGCAGCTGACATCTTTCGCGGCCGCTATCGCGAGAGCCTTGAACTGGCTAAACCGATCGAGTCCGACAAACCCTTGCTCTATCGCTTCGCGCTGCCCAACGCTAACCACGTCTTCTTGCCCGGTCACCGAATTATGGTTCAGGTTCAGTCGAGTTGGTTCCCGCTCTACGACCGCAACCCGCAGACCTTCGTGCCCAACATTTTCTGGGCGAAGCCGAAGGACTACCGCAAAGCCGAGCAGCGCATCTATCACTGGCCCGCCGAGGCCAGTTTTATCGAGCTGCCTCTCGTCAAGAGTCAATAATGGGCCATCCCCAAACCCAACCTATTCGCCGATGCCTGGTTCCAAGCTTCGCCACCCACACAAAAAATGCTGCAATCTCTAAAACGATCCCGTTGACTACACACACTCGCGTCAGTTCTGGCGTAGCTCAGGGGCCTTAGCCTGAACTTCCTTTAGCATCTTGTGAAGCTCGATTAGAACAGTTTGTAACTGCGGAGACGAATACTCGTGAACGGCTCGGTTTATGGCACGGTGGTATGAGTCGATGGCACCCTCTATGATCCCCTTGCCCTCGGCAGCGATGCCGAGGCCCATCCAGAGATCAACGCTGTTTGCTCCCAGCCGGATCGCAGCCGTATAGCATGCAAGCGCGTGGTCCCATAGCTTCAGGCCGGTGTAAGACTGTCCCGCGCCCACGAGAGCGGTGACGTTGTTCTGGTCTCGTACGAGAATCGCAGAATAGGCGGCCATCGCGTTATCGTAGTCGCCCGACCGAAAGAAGATGCGGCCCTTTTCGGCCAGAGCAGCATCGTCTTTTGGATTCATCCGCAAGATGCGATCGACGTACTCGAGAGCCTTACTGAATTCGCGCTTTCGTTCCGCCACATACGCGAGATTCAATAGCGCGTTGGTCGAGTTGGGTTCGATTCCCAGGAAACGGCCGAAATGTTGCTCGGCTTCTTCCAGCCGCCCGAGCTGAAGCAGTAACACTGCGGCGTTGTTCAGCGCTTCTCGATGCTCGGGCCTGATCGCTACCGCGGATTCAAAGCACCGAATGGCATCGACACTCTGCCCTGCCTTGGCCAAAAGCAGACCCTTGCGAACGAACGTGTCAGCACGGCTGCGGTCCATTGAAAGCGAGAGCGTGTATGCTTCGATCGCCTCCGACGGACGATTGAGAAATTCAAACGCCTGTCCCAATTGTTCAATGAAATCGGGGGACTCGGATGTAGGCTCGAGCTGAAGTGCACGGAGTTTGCTCGTCAAGGCGCCGAGCTCATTGCCGGCTTGTGCTTCCGCGCTCGCCAGAAGTCGCCAGCCCTGGGCGAACTGAGGCCGCAACTGCGTGAACCGCCTGAGAGATTCTAGCTCTTCGCCGGAGCGATTCATTGACCGCAAGCAAAAAGCCTTCACGGCCCATGCTGAAGCGTCCTTCAAGTCGGTTTGCAAAACCACGTCGCAGCATGCCAACGCTTCCGCGAACCGCGACAAGTAGCTGAGACTTTCCGCTTTGAGGACGACGAGATTCTTTGAGATATAGCCACTTCCGACTGGATTAAACTGAAGGCCGCGGTCGCAGCAGTCGACGACGTCTTGCCAGCGCTCGAGCTTCCGGTAAAGTGAGGCGAGAGAGTAAAAGGCCGCGGGATCCGGCTCGAGCTCTATTGCGTGAGTGAAGCTCTCGATCGCCTCGGGCCAGCGACGCATATCAGCGAGAACCTGTCCTCTAATTCCCCACGCATCCGAAACGTGCGGATCCTTCCGGATGAGGTTGTCGCAGCAGACAAGCGCCTCGTCGAAGCGTTTCGCTTGGCGCAGAGTCGATGCCTTCGCAGTCCAGGCTGGGGTATATCCCGGTTCGGTCGCAATGGCGCGGTCCAGCAACAAAAGCGCCTCTTCGTACCGGCCCAAGAAAGCCAGTGACAACCCATGGCTCACCCATGATGGCGGCCCCTCGCTAGGGAGCGATGCATATGATACCGCCGAGCCGTAACGTGTAGCCAGTGACTCAAGTTCGACGCGGAGCCGACGGAAGGTAGAGATTCGGTCCGCCGGGCTGGGTAGAAGACAGCGCGCGATTACAGGCCAGAGCGGGCTCCTGATGGGCCGCGCGGCTGCGGCGTCCTTCTGAATCCACGACTGGCCTTCGATGCCGAGAAGTGGCGAGGCAATCGAGCCGGTCAGCAATTGATAGAGAACGACGCCAAACGAAAACACATCGGACCGCTCGCAGCCGGCCCGGCCGGAACGTAACTCGGGCGCAATATAGCCGAGAGTTCCTGCGGGTCCTGCAACTAAGGTTGCGACCGGCGCCCCGTTCGGCGCTCCCGGTTGCTGGCGCTCGACTTCCACGTTTGCAATGGCGATGCCGAAATCAGTTATCTTGACGACCCCATCTGTCGTCACCATGATGTTTTGGGGCTTGATGTCTCGGTGGCACACGAGCCCGCGTAAGAACGCATGTTCCATTCCACGACAGGCCTGAATGCCCCAATCCAAAGCCGTTTCAAGAGGAACCTCTTTCTCGAGGTAATCCGCAAAAGTGTGCTTGCCCTCGGAGGAAGGCGCAACGTATTCCAGAACCAGGAACGGACGATTGTCTATTTCAGGAAGGAAGCCTTCCGCCTGCACGACATTGGGGTGTGGCCCAACCTTGATCCAAATCAGGGCCTCGTTTTGAAATGCTTTGACGCTCGCCGGATTGGTTAAGAATCGATCCTGCAGCGTCTTCAAAGCCTTCAGGCCGTCCACGCCCTCCATAGACACCGAATAAACTACGCCCATGCCAGACCTGCCTTCTCCGCCGAAGGTAGAGACAACTTCAAAGTCAGCTATGCGATCTCCTCGGGAATAGGCGTTCGTCATGCCTTATGGAGGGTGTCCGGAGATTAGCTATGATGATACACAATGTCGGCGCTCCGATCAGCGGCCGACTGAGTAATTTGGGAGTTACAGCTGTGGCGCAGAGAGTCCGCATCTTTCTTGCCTCGCCTGGAGAGCTTTCGCCAGAGCGCAGCCAGTTCGAGCTGGTCGCCCAGGAACTCGACCGCACGGTGGGCCGTGACCTTGATCTTGCCGTCGATTTACTGAAGTGGGAGCACGACAGCGTTCCGGGCCTCGGACGTCCGCAGGAAGTGGTGAACCGGACCATTGGTTTGTACGACCTGTTCGTGGGCATCCTTTGGAGGAGATTCGGAACGCCGACAGGTGTCGCGGGCTCTGGCACCGAAGAAGAATTCCGCATCGCGTACGGGCGCTGGCTAAACAAAGAGATCGACGACGTTATGTTCTATTTCTGCGAAGCGCCCTGGACGCCCCGCACCATTGCCGAGCTGGACCAAGCGCGGAAGGTCCTACAGTTTCGCAGCGAATTGGAAGGCATAGCGCTAATCTCGACTTACGTGGAACACGAACGCTTTGCCGACACGGTTCGGCCGCACCTGTACCGAAGGCTTTCTGCGCTAGGGTCGAAATCCCGGCCATCTGACGCGCGATTTGAGGATTTCATAGAGCCGGCGCTGCGGATTGCGCTCGAGAATGAACGCAGTGAATGCGCAAAGAAAGATGTACCCTTCCAGACACCCAGTGTACTGCTTGCTCTGCTCAATGTCCCCGGCAGCACGCTTGCTAAGGCACTTGATGAGATCAAGCGTGATTTGAGTACAAAATTGCTGGGCCTGGTGAATGCCCATCTCGAGATTCAGACGCAAGCGGCAGGAACGAGTATCGGGTTCCGACCGTTTCGTTGGGACGAACGAGCGGATATGCAGGCTGCGAGAAAGCTGGCGGCGCTGGACCGAAGCGGGCTGATTCTGCAGAAGCACGTACTGCTTGCCGTTCTGGAGGGAAACTCCAGGACGAAGCAGGATTTGGAAGAAGCGCTAGGGGAGAGGTTCAGCGAGCTGATCGAGAAGGTACGGGCCCTTCCCGTCGCGCAAGCACCCTCTGTGACTCCGGGTCCGGTGTTCCAGTTCTGAGACCATTATTCGTCGCCGAAGAAGGGTGGTCAGCGCCCGAACCCGGGTCAGAAATTCTGAAGCGAAGCGGATTATAAAAAGCAGCCCCGGCGCCTGCCCTTAAGTGTTTTAATTGACACAAGCTGAACGTTGATATAACATCACGTCGGAGACTCGTTGAAGCGCCTTAAACCCGCCGATCTAGTCGTCATTGGCAGTGGGTGGAGTGGTCTGGTCATCGCCAAAGAAGTCGCCACACGCACTACGTTAAATGTTGTTGTGCTCGAACGCGGCCCCGCGCGCACGCCTTCCGATTACGCCAGCGGCATGGACGAAATTAACAATCGTCGTGTTGGCCTGTTGCAGAACCCGGCGGACCAGACCATCACGCATCGGCATTCGATCAAAGACCAGGCTGCTCCGATACGTCAATATGGCGCTTTTAGACCCGGCACCGGGACCGGGGGCACGTCGGAACATTGGGGCGGGATTTCCGACCGATATCTGCCGGACTGTTTCGTGCTCGCATCTCATCTCCGCGCAAAGTTCGGCGCGTCGCGAATGTCGCCGGATTGGACGATCCAGGACTGGGGCATAACTTACGACGAATTTGAGAATTACTATTGGCGCGCTGAGCAGTTACTTGGAGTAAGTGGCAAGGCGGGCAACTTAGGCGGAAAACTGATTGAAGGCGGAAACATCTTCGAGGGTCCTCGTAAGCACGAATACCCAACCCCCCCTCTGACCCCCACTTACACCATGAGGTTCTTTCATAAGGCGGCAAAGGAATTGGGGTATCATCCCTACCCACTGCCCGCTGCCAACCTGAGTCGAACTTATACAAATCCCGACGGCGTCTCGCGGCCCGCGTGTGTTTTTTGCGGCTATTGTCCGTCGTACGGCTGCATGATTGGCGCGAAAGCGCAGCCAACCAATACGCTTTTGCCGGTCTTGCACCGCCGAAATAATTTTGTCCTGCGGAATAACGCCTGGGTAAGGAAAATCGTCCATCGCAACGGTCATGCCGAAGGCGTCGTGTACATGGATGAAAATGGCGACGAAACAATGCAGCCCGCCGAGGTAATCGTACTCGCGGCATGGACCCCGAACAGTGTACGCCTCCTGCTCTTGTCTAACATTGGCGAACCGTATGATCCAGTTACAGGAACGGGAACATTAGGCAAGAATCTCACACATCAGGTAACCAGCGGAGGAGCTGGAATGCTTGTGTTTAATGAACCTTTGAATCTCTTTATGGGATCGGGCGCGGTGGGGTATGGTATCTCCGATCTCGATGGAGACCTCAAGGATGAAGCTCCAGAGCGAGTCTTGCGAGGAGGCACGTTCCTACGAGGCGCAGCCACCGGCGAAGGTCCTGTCGGCTCGTTTGGCCGGATTCCGAAAGACGAAGCCCCTCGAAACTGGGGATCGGAATGGAAACGGGCTGCGATCAAATATTGGGACAGAATTGGTCCCGGCGTGGAGATGAGAGGGGACCATTTCGCCTATAAGCAAAACTTCATGGATCTCGATCCCACGTATACCGACAAATGGGGCGATCCTCTATTGAGAATGACTTTGGATTGGACCGATTACGAAATGCGCCAAATGGCTTTTGGGAGCCGGATAGCTACCCGGCTTCTAGAAATGATTGCGCACGTCTCGGGAGCCAAATTAGTCAAAGGAGCGTTCGGAAGTAGCCGGAACAGAAGCGGTACATTCCATCACTACAATGCAGCGGCTTATAGCACGACGCATATTCAGGGAGGAGCCATCATGGGAATCTCTCCCGAACAAAGCGTCGTCAACACGTGGCTTCAGCATTGGAAGATGCCGAATCTATTTATTGTAGGTTCGTCATCCTTTCCGCAAAATTCATCGGCAAATCCCACGCTGACTATTGTGGCAGTTAGTCATAGAGCCGCCGACGGTCTAATCGATCATTACTTGAAGAAGCCAGGCCCGCTGGCCTAAGACGAGAATTTGGAGCGAGACGAATTGTGAAACGGCGTGAATTTATCTTCGTCCCCGCGAAAACTTTAGGTGGCGTTTGGCTGTACTCCCTGGCAGAGCGGTCGAGTGTTGGCGAGCAAGACGCCGTGAAAATGCCATTGCGTTTCTTTACGGCGGCAGAGGCGCAAGTGATTCAAGCGGCTTCCGCGCGAATTTTTCCAAGCGACGATAGCGGACCGGGAGCAACAGAAGCTGGCGTGGTCATCTACATCGACCGTCAGCTCGCCGGCCCTTATGGCAGAGACGAATATCGTTATACGAAAGGCCCTTGGATAGAGTCGATTCCAGAGCACGGCTATCAAGGAAAGCAAACCCCTCAGGAACTATATCGCGCCGGTATCAAGCGCTTAGGTGACGATTTTGCCGATCTATCGTCCGCACAGCAGGATCAACGCCTGGAAAGTGTCGAGGAAACCCATTTTTTTCAACTACTGCATACCCACACCATAGAAGGAATGTTCTGCGATCCCTTACATGGGGGAAACGCTGGCTTAATCGGTTGGCGCTTGATTGGATTTCCCGGCCCGGTGATGAGTTATCGAGACGAAATCGACAAATACTATGGTAGGGCTTACCGGGCGGCTCCGAAGAGCCTTGAACAAATACTTGGTCATCCGGTAAAAGGCACCGAGGACGAGGAGTAGACACTATGGATCGCCGAGGATTTTTGTCGACTATCGGGGCAGCTTTGACATCCCGAAGCGTTTCGAGGTCCGCCCAGGCATCTGCCGAGGCTGAGCCGCCCCTCACACCGCAAGTGAAACTTCGACAACAGCAGCAGTACCGCATCAGCTACACGACCAATACGCGAGGCGGCTGGGAAGGCGATCCGTTCATCGGAATGTCCGAAGCCCGGGACGTCGGCTTCCGTTATGTGGAAGTTTTCGGCGCGTCCTTTTGCGCGCGGTCTTCAGGCTTCGGCCGCCGAACCAGCGCGGGACGCGGACCTTTGGAGCCCCAAAAAGTTTGGCCGGATGGATACACGTATGTTCCACCGAAAACCCCGCCTCCGCACGAAGTCTATTACCCGAACGATTGGGAAGCCCTCGATCATCGAATCTACGAAATCGGCGTGCAGTTCACCGCTGTGACCGGCGGAGCGGCGGGCGAATCCACAGCCTTCGAAGATCCCGCGCAACGCGATGCCGTCGTCAACAACCACTTCAACATGGCCCGGTTCAGCCGTAGGTTCGGTTGCGATCACCAGAAGACCAACACGGGAGAACGCCGCCCCGAAGGCACCTCGCAGGAGGACCTGAAGAACATCGCCTTGACGCTCGAACAGCTCGGTAAGCGCATCAAGGAGGAACTCGGCATGCCCTTCGGTGTTCATGCGCATCTGGGCAGCCAGATCCAGAACCAGAACGAAATCGACTATGTCATGGAGAACACCCACCCCGATCATGTCTATTTCGTTCTCGATACGGGTCACATCACCATGGCGGGCATGGATCCCATCGCACTGTCAAAAAAGCTCGGCAGCCGCGTTGTGGAATACCACCTCAAGGACACAGCGCCGGAAGACCGCGGCGGGACAAAGCACGTTCCCGCGCGGACCAGAAATATGATGAACGATCCCTATTTCTACCCGCTGGGTTCCGGCGGCGTCGATTTCCCGGCCTTGATTGCGTACCTAGACAGCACGGAGTGGAGGGGGCACCTCACCGTCGAACTGGATGCGTCCCCTTGGCGCCCGGCAAAGGCGAGCGCCCAAATTACCCATAACTACATCCGCGACGTATTGAAGCTTTCCTTCTGATATCAGCGCTTCACTGCAATTGCCGATATTTCAATTTTCGCCCCGCCGATCAAGCCCGCAACCTGCACAGTGGCTCGTGCCGGTTTGGGGTCTGGCATGAGCTTCTTATACACTTGATTCATTTTTTCCACATCATTCAGGTCGGTTACATACACGGTCACGGCAACAATGTCTGTCATTTGAAAGCCCGCTTCTTTGACAACTTTTTCTACTGCCGCAATCGCATTCGTAGTTTGTAGAGTAATATCGGTGCCCGTGACTTTGCCGTGCGAATCGGGCCCTTGTTGACCAGCGACGTAAAGAGTATTGCCTGCAATATACCCTTCGCTGAAAGGCATGTTTTTAGAAAAACCGATGGCCTGATGTTGGCCAAAAGCGCTGCCCGAAATACATATAGCTAGCAGCCCGCTCAGCCCGAAGACCCGCTGCACCGTCCGGAAATATTGTCTTCTCATGTTTTCTTGACTATCCATTATCTCGAAAGAAGTAATTGCGACTACATCACACAGGTTGCAACTTGCCGCGCGCTTCGGCAATTTTGTCGCGGAACTGGCGCGCGCGCTGAGTAAAGACTTCATATTTGCCGGCAACGACGGTTTTATTGTCGATTAACTCGCTTCCCACACCCACGGCGCAGCATCCAGCGGCAAGAAACTCACCGACGGTATCGAGACTTACACCGCCCGTAGGAACAAATTCGATGTGGGGAAAGGGGCCTTTGAGCGCTTTGATGTATTTGGCTCCTCCGAGTGCGCTGCACGGAAAAACTTTGATTGCGTCCGCGCCGGCTTCCCAAGCCGCGACGATCTCGGTAGGTGTGAGCGCGCCGGGGAAAATGGCTTTCGAGTATCGCTTCACCAGATCGATCGTGCGCGTGTTAAGGCTCGGAGTCACGAAAAATTCGGCTCCGGCGAGCATGCAAGCACGCGCTGTTTCCGGGTCGAGAACGGTGCCGGCTCCAAGAATGATTTTGTCCCCAAACAAATCGGCCACTTTTTCAAGCGCGCGGATAGCGCCATCGACTGTCATGGTGATTTCCGCGCAATGGATGCCGCCTTCGGCGATCGCTTCAACCGAGCGAATTGCGGATTCGGCGTCTGTGGTGCGGACGATGGGAACGATTCCGAGTTCCTTCAAACGTTGAACAGTTTCTGTGTTTTGCATGAGTTTCTTCCTTCAGGCTGAAACGAGCCCGATCGCGGCCAAACGGCTCACGCGCGGCCCTGGCAAAACGATGCCCGCCAGATTCAGCGGGTCCGCGTTCGATACGGCAACGGCCGGATGCTTCTCCGGTTGCCGCCGGATCATGCGCAG
>JBAUZG010000148.1:0-19277 GCA_049585195.1 Bryobacteraceae bacterium
GCCAGGCCATACTCCCAGGCACGGTGCAGTCCGGCATCGCAAACCTCGTCCGAGATAGGAGCAATCTCGCGCCAGAATCCTCGTGGCGAGGCCTGTTCGTCGAGCACTGGATATATGGACGATTTCACCACGATTACGGCCAAGGCAAAGCACATCAGCACAAGCGGCGCGGCGAGCGCCCGGCTGGCAAAAACCGCCACAGCCAGAGGCATCACAAACAAGATGACCATCGTCACTGTGGCGGGCAGAAGATCGATCGCCAGCGCTCGTAGCGAGCCGATCTTCGACGTGAGCAGTATCGGAATCAGCGGCGCAATCAGCGGTGTCAGGGCTGCCAGCGCCCCGCACCCAATCAAATACGGCCGCCGGCGCCACGCAACACGCTGGGCTACCGATACCCCCGCCAGCACGAGTAGTGACGGCAGCAAAGGCAGAACGTATCCAAAAAGCTTGTTTAGCGACAGACTGAAAAACAGGAAGCCAAACACAAACACCGCTGCCAGACACAACAGCCGGCGGTCGCCGCGAATAACAGCCGGCTTCAGGGTAAGCAACACCGGCGTCCACGGGAAGATAGCGAACGGGACGATCCAAACATAGAAATAGAAAGGCTGCACATGCTGGAGCCCCTGCGAATACATCCTCTTGAACTGCTGCTCGAAGAAGAAAACGTCGATGAAGGCGGAGCCATTCCTGTGAATCACAAGAAAATACCAAGGCCCGGCGACCAATAGGAACGCCACAAGCGCAATCCACCATTGGCGCCAGCGCCTCCTAAGGAACCATAGCAAAGGCGCTGAGAGTACCAACGGCACGAAGCCCTTTGCCAGAGCTGCCAGACCGATCGCCGCGCCGAGACCAATCCAGGTTCTGATCAACGTGTCGCCCCGAATCAGCCTTAGCGTCAGAACAACGCCGAGCGAGAAAAACGCCGCCATGGGAACGTCCGTCAAACACAAACTGCTCCAGAGAAACCAGGCCGCCGAAGTACCGAGCGTGGCGGTTGCTATCGCAGAGGCGGCAAGCCCGAATTCCTCTTTAAGAAGCAGGAACCACGACGCCAGGAATGCGAGGCTCAAAATCGCCACAGGCAAACGTCCGGCCAGATCGGGACTCAATCCCAAATCGGTACCGATTGCGGTCATCCAATAAATCAACGGTGGCTTCTCAAACCACGGCGAACCCCATAGTTTGGGCGTAACCCAGTCGTGATCGAGTGCCATAGCGCGTCCGATGGCTGCATAGCGCGGCTCATCGGGGCCGAGCGCGCCTACGCCGTTAAGTTTGTATAAATATTCGAAAACAATCGCGAAACAACATACGACGAACAGGAGAAAACGCTGGCGGGGAATCAAGCCCCAGTATAATGACCACGATGCAGCAGCGTCCCTTTGGCCGCTTGGCTTCGCTCGGTGCAGTCGTCTTCGCGGCGGGGATTGGCTATTACGCTTCGAACCGGCTCGCGCTCGGCGACGTCCGAGCCTGCAATTGCGATACAAGCAATCTCGCGGCGATGGAGAAACAGCGCGAGTGCGGCTTGTGCGTCGAAGCGGAAAAGCAGCCGCCCTACATCGAGATGTTTTTTCTAAAGGATGCCAACCCAACCAAACCCAACCGCATTCTTGCTCTCCCAAGAATGCACACGCTGGGCGGACACGCACTCTCTGCCTTAAGTCCGGAACTTCGGCATGTCCTGTGGTCGGCGGCCATCACCAAAGCGCAGGAAACATGGGGTAATGCCTGGGGCATCGCCTACAACGGCGACGAGAGACGGACCCAATGCCATACTCACCTCCACATTGGAAAGCTGTTGCCCGATCAGGAAAACAACAACTTCGTCGTAGTAAGCGGGCCGGCCGATATTCCCGCCCCCACAGACGGCACGGGGCTATGGGTCCATCCCGTCGGCAACAAACTCCACGTCCACCTGGGCCAGCAAGTGAACGAAACGGTGCTGATGCGATAGCGATTGGTGGCGCAGACGATCGTTTTGCGTCGTCTGCGTAGGCTCCTCGACAGGCAGGCCACAAAAGGCGATGACCTGCCCCACCACGCGTTCGTTTCGTAAACTGGAAAGCAAGTAACCGGTATGAAAATTCACTGGCGTTGCCTGTTTCTCGGCGCTTTTGCCCTGTGTGCAATGGGACTGGCCGCGCCTCCCACCATCGATAAAGCGGCGCTCGTCAAATATCTGCGGTACGCCGAGGGGTTCAACCCGCAGGTCGAAATGTCGGTGGCCGACCCGAAGCCGAGCGCGTTCCCCGGACTGTACGAGGTCCAGGTGACCTTGAAAGCCAACCGAAACGAAGTGATTCGAACCTATTACCTCACGCCCGACGGCGAGCGCCTCATTTCCGGGTCCGTCTTCGATCTGCACAAATCGCCTTTCCTTGCGAATCTGAATTTGTTGAAGGAGGAAGGAGCGCCGGCTCTCGGTCCCGCCAAGGCTCCCGTTCAGATCTTCGTCTTCAGCGATTTCGAATGCCCTTATTGCAAAGAAGAGGCTAACATCCTTCGCCAGGACGTCCAGAAAAGCCACGCCAATGACGTCCGAATCGTGTTCAAGGATTTTCCGCTCGATTCGATTCACCCCTGGGCGCGGAGTGCGGCGCTCGCCGGTCAATGTATCGCCGCGCAAAACCCATCCGCCTTCTGGAGCTTTCACGACTGGATCTACGAGCACCAGGGCGAGGTGAATCCGGCTAATCTCAATGACAAGGTCCTCGAATTCGCCAAAACGCAGAAGCTCGATCAAACGAAACTCTCTTCTTGCGAGTCGAGTCCGGAAACAGCCGGCCGTGTAAACGAAACCGTATCCGAAGGCCGGCAGCTCGGAATTACTCAGACACCTACCTTGTTCGTGAATGGCCGCATGATTCCCGGCGTTCTCACTCCCGGCCAGATGGATTTGCTGATTGCCCTCGAGTTAGGACACCAGAAGGAAGCCTCCGCCGCCAACACTGCATGCTGCCAAGTGGAGATACCTTCAGTGGCTAAGAAGCAGTAAGAAGCTCTAAGGGTACTGCTACCGGACTCGGTTTGAAAAAGTCCGGAAATAGTCAAGAATGAAGGTCGTGACGGGTCTCGACCGGTGGACACATAGCACTTGCTGGGCGCAATTGAATCTCAAATCCAGCAGACCGCTCCCGATAAGGTATGTGAAACCAGTTATTTCATAGACCCCAGTGGATCTTTCATGCCAGAAACCGCATCTTTGCCAAAACCAGTCCAAGCATTCACGCTGCCTCCCCTCATTTTGCATCCTTTTTCGAGTGTCGAGGACAGCTGTGTGCTCGTGGAGAGTTCACGCGCGAGTTTAGTCCTCCAGGGGCTGTTGCCCGATGGGGGGCAGTCGCCTGAGTCGCTCGACCAGAGCCTGCTTCGCGGGCGATACGCCGAGCTGCGCATGCTCTTTTATGTCGGTAAGGATTTGGCGCGATGGCTCGAGCAATGTACGGAGGTCGCTCAACTCGACCCCGACCTGTCAAAGCTGTCTTTCACAGCTGAAAGTTTCATTCCTCTGCTTATCGATCAGGCGCCTGTTGCCGTCAGAAAGAAACTCGAAGCGTGGGGAGTGGTCGATTTCACGGCTTTATTCCGCCGCGCAATCGGACTGCACATGGTTTTCGCTGACCCGCCTCCCCCCGGTTGCCTGAATGCCGATTTCCTCCGGCGCTATCACCGCTTCATGGATCAGTGGTTCGAGTTGCGCATGCTCCGAAACCAGGGCCCGCGCTGCACCGAAGACGAGTTCGTCTACGACCTGTATGCTTCGGGCGAATATGCCCAGATGTTAGAGAAAAATTGGAACTGATACGACGGCACGCGCCGCGAGGGCAAGAGTCAGGCGCCTCTTCCGGCGGCCTTGGTTTCGGCGCTCTGCCCCTGCGGCCGGCCTAACAGGTAGCCCTGCGCCGCATCCACGCCCAGCTTGCGAATTTCCTCGAGTTCGTGCGAGGTTTCCACGCCTTCTACCGTCACCCGCATTCCCAGCCCGTGCGCAAGCGACACAATACTGCGGAGCACGGGCAGGCTATTGGGATTACGCTGCAAGTCGCGCAGAAAAGACCGGTCGAGCTTCACGCCATCCACAGGCAGCTCTTTTAGATAACTCAACGAAGAATAGCCTACGCCAAAGTCGTCGATAACGACGCTCACGCCAAGGCTCCTCAACTTTGAAATCTCCCGGATTGTCTTTTCGAAGTTGGCCATCAGGGCCGATTCAGTCAACTCGAGTTCCAGAAGATCGCCTGGCAACCGCGCGTCCTCGAGCGCGGCTTCCACCGCGAGCGTAAAGTCGAGCCGGTCTAACTGGAGGGCGGATACATTCACGGCAACGCCAACTCCTCGTCCATCGCCGTGCTGCCAATCGCGGGCTGTCCGGCAGGCTTCTGCAAGAGCCCACCGGCCGAGCGGGACAATCAGCCCAGTCTGTTCCGCAATAGGGATGAATCTGGCGGGCGCGATGGGCTCCCCTTTGCGCCTCGCCCAACGCAGTAAAGCCTCGCGTCGCACAACCCGATCGCTCTTGAGATCAATTTCAGGCTGATAGGTCAGCTCAAACTCCTGCTCAGCCAAAGCGCGCCTCATCATCCACTCGAGTTCGAGCCGAATCTTCGATTCCTCGCGGCGTTCAGGGCTGAACAGCTCAATCGCATTCGGACCACGGTTTACCGCCTCACTTAAGGCGCTCGCGGCTTGGTGAAGCAAATCCTCGGCAGTTTGGCCGTGCATGGGAAAGATGCTGATTCCCGCGTTGGCTGAAAGAGCAACGTGATGCTCGGCCAGTTCAATGAGGCTGAATGTCTCGCCCAGGATATCCAAAAACCTTTGAGCGACATTCAGCGCATCCTCTACCGCCTCAAATGGCTCGAGCGCCACGGCAAAGTTTAGACCGCCGATTCGGCCAAGAGCGTCGCTCTGTCTCACCGCAGCGTAGAGACGAAAGGCAGCCTGCCGGATCAGAACGTCCCCTAAACGAGGTCCGAAGGTTTCGTTCACTCGCTTCACATCGTTCAACCCGATGTTTATGATCCCTGTAAGGCGGTTGTTCCGATTCGCGCTCCGCATCGCCACCCGAACCTGTTCCAGAAACAAATGCGTGAGCGGCAAGCCGGTCAGAGGATCGTAGAAATGGGAACTCATGCTCGTCAACGGCGAGTCAGCCTCCGTGCTGTGGCTTCCAGGCTGGTCTGCGGGCGCCGACAGTCCGCCTGAAGAGAATTCCTTCAGCAAGTTTCGTAAGCTTCGCCAAGACCCTCTCACTGCACCTGCCAATCCTTCTCATTTGACAGCAGCCTAAACCATCGCGTGCTCCGGCCGCCTCTATAAGCGGACACAAGCGAACCGCTGGCTTTTGAAACAGCCCGCGCACCCAAATTATAGCCCTTTCTCCGTTTAATATTTCCCGAATAATTTACTTATTCTGCTCGGAATCGGCCTCAATCAACCTCCTGAAGGAGTTTCTCGATACAATGCTCGATCGTTGAATACACGCGCAAAACGGGCTGGACTGCGCCCTTTGCGCTTTGAGAAAGTACAAACTAATGCCCTACCTACTCAAATCGGAGCCCGATGCATACTCGTTTAGCGATCTCCTTCGCGAGAAAGAGACCGTATGGGACGGCGTCACGAATCCCGTCGCGCTAAGAAATTTGCGTGATATGAAAGCGGGCGAAAAGCTCGTCATCTATCACACTGGCAATGAGAAGAAAGCTGTCGGAACAGCCACGGTCACAAGCGTTGACGCCGCCGACCCCAAGAATCCGGTCGTGCGTATTCGGGCTGCTCAGGCAATCCCACAACCCAAGAGCCTGGCTGACATTAAGGCATCTTCACTTTTTCGAGAGTCACCGCTCGTGAGACAAGGGCGGCTTTCGGTCGTTCCTCTAGATGCGCGCCAGTACGCCTGGCTAGTCGGCGAGTGAACCGGAGATGTTGAGAATTCGCCCCGCTGAACGTACGGACGTCCCGCTCATCCTGTCTTTGATTCGCGAACTGGCCGAGTACGAGCGCTCGCCACACGCTGTCCGCGCCACCGAAGAGGATCTTCTTCGCGATGGGTTCGGCCCTGAGCGCCGGTTCCATTGCGCCATCGCCGAATGGAACGGCGAGGCCGCTGGCTTCGCTCTCTATTTCTACAATTATTCAACCTGGGAGGGCCGCCCCGGCATTTATCTCGAGGATCTTTATGTCAGGCCGAGCTTCCGCAAACGCGGGATTGGGTGCTTCTTTTTCACGTATCTGGCGCAAATTGCGCTAGCCGAAAACCTGACCCGGATCCAGTGGCAGGTCCTCGACTGGAATCAGAGCGCGATCGACTTTTACGAGAGCCTGGGAGCCAAGAAGCCGGCGGATTGGCAGACGATGCGCTTGTCGGAAGAGGCGATAGAACGGTTGGCTGCGGCGAAACACTCCGCACCTATGTAATCGATTGATATACAATAAGTTAATTGCATTGGGTTCGTTTGTTCGCGAGCGCCGCGCAGTGTGAAACCTGCTATTCTTAAGAGCGTGCGGGGCGCATGAACCGGCACGCCTTCGGAGTGTTTTCCCAATTGAAAATCGGGTTTGTAAGTCTTGGCTGCCCAAAGAACCTCGTCGATACGGAGGTGATGATGGGCCAACTCGTCTCAAAGGGACACGAGTTGACGTCCTCTCCGGCCGATGCCGACGTCATCGTTGTCAACACTTGCAGCTTTATTGAGCCGGCGAAACAGGAATCGGTTGATAGCATCCTGGAAATGGCGCAGCACAAAAAGAGCGGGAGGGCGCGGCGGCTGGTTGTTGCCGGCTGTCTTGTCGAGCGTTACCGGGATGAAATCAGGGCGAACATTCCGGAAGTCGACGCGGTCGTCGGAACCAACGAACTGGATAGAATCGCCGCCGTGTGCGAAGGCCTCGAGCCCGCCGGTCGCGAGCCCGAGCCGTACCTGTACCACGACCTCACCGCGCGTGTATTCACGACGCCGCGCCATTCGGCCTACATCAAGATTGCCGAAGGTTGCGATCATCCCTGCGCGTTTTGCATCATTCCGCAATTCCGCGGGAAGTTTCGGAGCCGCCGCTTCGAGAGCGTCATAGCGGAAGCGAATCGGATGTTCGCCATAGGTGTACGATAGATCAACTTGATCGGCCAGGACACCACCTGCTATGGCGAGGACCTGGGGCTCAAAGACGGATTAGCCAATTTGTTGTCCCGCCTGGCTCAGATTCCTTGCGAGCAGCCCAAGTGGATCCGCTTCCTCTACGCATATCCGAATAAAGTAACCCAGCGGCTTCTGGACACGATCGCCCAGCACGATTTGCTCGTCAAGTACATCGACATTCCGCTGCAACACGCGAGCGCTCAAGTGCTGAAGCGAATGAAGCGCGGCGCAAACGGCGATATCTTTTTAAAGCTGATTGAGAAGATTCGCGCCACCATACCCGGAATTGCGATTCGAACCAGCATGATTGTCGGCTTTCCCGGCGAGACCGACGATGAATTTGAAGAACTCTGCCAGTTTGTTCAAGCTGCCCGCTTCGACCGGCTCGGGGTATTTGCTTATAGCGACGAAGAAACCAGCAAGAGCTTCGAGTTAACGGGAAAAGTTGACCGGCAAACCATCTACAACCGGAAACGCCGCTTGATGTCGCTGCAACGCAAGATCTCACGTTTAAAAAATAAGGCGCTGGTTGGCCGCGAGTTCCCCGTTCTGATTGAAGGGCCGTCGAAGGAGACGGAACTGCTTTGGGAAGGGCGCCTTTCCACGCAAGCTCCAGAGATCGATGGAGTCTGCCTGATTAACGACTTTGGTCCGGCGGAACCACGAGTTGGCGAGATGCGGACCATTCGAATCACTGAAGCGCATGACTACGACCTGGTGGGCGCACTCGTCGATCGAGCGGAACCCGATCGCGATAGCATTCAAGTGGCTGCGAATCCGTTCGTCATTCTTCCCGCCGCACAGCTCGCTTCCAGCCAGCCAGCGTAATATCCGGAGTTTATCGTGTCCCAAGAAGCTAAACGCACGGTACAGTGCCCAATCTGCAAGAAGGACGTTCCTATCGACGATCCCAACATGCCGTTCTGCAGCGATCGCTGCCGAATGATTGACTTGGGCAACTGGGCATCCGAAAAATACGTTATCTCGACGCCGGCAAATCGCAACGATATTGAAGACGAGTTCACCGAGAGCGAATGAGCGCACAGGCGATTGATGCCGTTGTGCGCGGTTCAAACATTAGCGCACAGGCGATTGATGCCGTTGTGCGCGGTTCAAACATTAGGGCACAGGCGATTGATGCCGTTGTGCGCATTTTAAACAAATGAATCGCCTCGCCCTTACTATCTCTACTTTTTTCGGCTGTGGTTACTTCCCAAAGGGCCCAGGAACAATCGGATCGCTCGCGGCGCTCGCGATTGTCGCTTTCCTTTACCGCTTTTTGGGGATGGGCCGGTCGGGTTTGTTCCTGTTATTCCTGGTGAGCTTGCCGGTCGCCGTGTGGTCGGCAACAACAACCTCGCGGTTGCTCAACAAGAAAGATCCAGGCCAGGTGGTGATTGATGAGGTGGTTGGCCAGTGGCTCACTCTCTTGGCGCCGACGGCGTGGAACTGGAAGTCGTTTCTCGCAGCATTTCTGCTGTTCCGTTTATTCGACATCTGGAAGCCGCAGCCGGTCCGAGCCGCCGAATCTCTTCCAGAGGGTTTGGGCATCGTGGCTGATGATGTAATAGCTGGAGTTTACGCGGCGCTTATCTTGTATATAGGCGCTTCTGTAGGCGCTCGTTTGAGAATTGTCTAATATGGCTATGCGAACCGAGGCTGTTCAGAAGCCCAAAATAACGGCTGTAGAACCGAATGCGGCAATCGCGGGTGGGGAGCTGATCATTCGCGGCGAGGGCTTTTCCGCCTCCGGAACCCCTGCGGTGAGCATCGGCGGTGAGCCCTCGCAGCTGGTTGTTACCGCCGATGGTTTGCTGGTGGCGAAAGTGCCTGAGACCGCGACGGCGGGCGACTTGGTTGTCCACAGCGGCGCAGCCAAGAGCAAATCCTGGGGTGCATGCATCGGGATTCAGATCGCCGACAGCTTGCATCCTGTCGCCAATCCAGCGATTGACGCCGATGGGAACATTTTCTCAACATTCAGTGGATCTCGCGGACAGAAATCGCCGGTATCCATTTACAAAATCGATACGAATTTTACTTCGCGTCCCTTTGTTAGCGATCTGATGAATCCCACTGGTTTGGCGTTCGACCGGTCGGGCCTGCTGTATGCATCCAGCCGGTACGAGGGAATCATTTACCAGGTGACGCCCACCGGCAACATGTCGGTATACGTAGAGGGCATGGGTGTCGCGACGGGTATCGCCTTCGATAGGGACGAGAATCTATATGTCGGCGACCGAAGCGGCACGATTTTCAAAATCAGCCGGTCAAGGCAAATTTACGTGTTCGCGACGCTTGAAGCGTCGCTGTCCGCCTACCATCTCGCGTTTGGTCCGGACGATTATCTCTATGTGACGGGACCTACGACATCCAGTTTCGACGCGATTTTCCGCATTGCGAAATCAGGAGAAGTAGAAACGTTCTATCGAGGCCTTGGCCGTCCCCAGGGACTTGCGTTCGATGCCCCGGGCAGACTCTACGTTGCGGCTTCGTACAAAGGACGCCGCGGCGTGGTGCGGTTTAACAGCCAAAACGATCCAGCGATGTTCGTCTCCGGCCCGGGCATTGTCGGTTTGGCATTCTCTCCATCGAAGGATCTGATCCTGGCGACTCATAGCGCCCTCTACCGGCTCGACATCGATCAAGCCGGAAGGCCGATTCCGTAGGCTATGAAGAGTGCGGAGATCATTGCCGTCGGAAGCGAACTTTTAACACCCGCTCACGTCGATACGAACTCGTTGTTCATCACTGCCGAGCTCAACCGGCTTGGTGTGGATGTCGTCGAGAAACATGTTGTTCTCGACGATCTCTGCCGGCTGACGCGCGCCATCCGCGAATCGCTCGATCGGGTCGAGATTATTCTGCTGAGTGGGGGTTTGGGTCCGACTGAGGACGATGTGACCCGTGCGGCTGCGGCCGCCGCGCTTGGCCGAGAGCTGATCTTCTCACCGGAGCAGGAAGAGATCCTTGTCAGGCGATTCCAACGGCTGAACCGCAAAATGGCGGAAATCAACCGGCGCCAGGCGTACCTGATCGACGGCGCGGAAGCGATATCCAATCCTCATGGAACTGCGCCAGGCCAGTTCTACCGGACAGACAACGGAGCTTTATTTCTACTACCCGGTCCTCCGCGCGAACTGAAGCCCATGGTCACCGAACAGGTTGTGCCGAGACTCGAGAAAATACTCCCGCCTCAGGTGATTCGCACGAAAACGTTCCGAATTGCGGGCATGGGCGAGTCCGATCTGGATGCGCTGATCGCGCCGGTTTATACCCGCTACAAAAATCCGACCACGACTGTGCTTTCAGGACCGGGAGACCTCACCGTAACCCTGGTCGCGCGTTGTGAAATCGAAGCCGAGGCCGATGCATTGTTAGAAGAAGTGGGCGAGCCGATCGCGAAGCTTCTGGGCGATCGCCTTTACTCGACGCGCGACGAGCCGCTCGAAATAGTGATCGGCAATCTTCTTCGCGAGAGGCAAGCGACTGTGGCAACCGCCGAAAGCTGCACAGGCGGAATGGCGGCAGTGCGCTTGACCGAGTACGCCGGGAGCTCCGATTTTTTCAAAGCTTCGTTTGTGACTTACACGGACGAACAGAAAAGCCGGTTACTTGGTGTTTCGGAGGAGATGCTTGAACAGCACACGGCAGTAAGCGAACCCGTTGCAGTTGCCATGGCGGAAGGAGCGCTCGAAAAAAGCGGAGCTACCTATGCGGTTTCGATAACTGGCTACGCAGGACCCACTGGCGGCACCGAAGAGAACCCCGTGGGGAGTGTTTTCATAGGTATTGCAACGCCAACCGAAGCCAAAGCCCTGCGATTCCGCTATGGCTTAGACCGCAACCGTGTCCGCCTGCTCAGCACGCAAACGGCGCTCGATCTTCTTCGCCGAGCAATCTTAGGCATCGAGCTTTCCACCTGGCGCTGAAATCAAACAGCGAGTTTCCGGCCTTTGCATTCGCCACACGGGCAAATACTGCGTAAATGATCGAACGAATAGATTCCGGTGCTGTGGCCGTCGTTCCAAAAAATGCGCACCGCGTACCGGCCGACCGGCTCAACCGAAGTCATCTTTAATTTCGGCTTGTACATCTGGAACGGGCTTGGATTGGCATAATTCGACTTCTGTGGCTCGGTTCCGTGCGCTCCGGTGCATGTAGCGCAGGGGCACTCGTCGCGCAAATATTCGAGCTTGAATTCGCTGTGATGCCCGTCTTTCCAGTCGATTTTTATTCCAGCCGACTTCGAGATAGCGATATGCTCGGGTTCGGCGGCAGCTGGGGTTTCCAATCTATTTCCCATAAGTGGCTTCCCTAGGGCGCCTGCTGGACGCGTTCAATGTCGCGCACGCCGGGAATGCGCCGGAACGCGGTAATCACCCGATCAAGCTGCTTCTTATCGCGCACTTCCATTGTGATGTCGACAATCGCCGCTTCATCCTGGCGGCTCGAATCGGCGCGGGCCTCGAGTGTACGTATATTGCTTGATTCCGCCGAAAGGATCGACGTCATCTGGTTCAGGATGCCTGGCCGGTCATCGGTATAGATGATGATTTTGACCGGAAGCGGCTCGGAAGCGCTGCGCGCCCAATCCACTTCAATCTTGCGCTCCACTTCGTACATGAGATTTTGCACGTTGGGACACTGGGCGGAATGAACGGCAATGCCTTTGCCCCGCGTGATGTAACCGACGATAGGCTCGCCGCGAATTGGGTTACAACACTTAGCGCGATAGACCATCACCTGATCGATGCCGGTGACGTGGATGGCGAGATCGCCATCGCCGAGCGGCATGCTCTTCCGCGTTTCCGACGGCTTCGGCGTCTCGGGCTGCGCCTGTTCGGGAAGTGGACTCTCAGGCGCTACTTTCTGCAATACCTGACGCGCCGAGAAGCGGCCATAACCCAAAGCCGCGTACAGATCTTCGGTCTTGCTGACTCCGTATTCAGTGGCGACAGTCTCCAGGCTGTCCTTTGAAATGCGGCCCAGGTTGACGCCAAAACGGCGCGCTTCACGCTCGAGCGATTTTTGGCCGATCTCGACTGCCTTGGCCCGTTCCGCCGCGTTAATGACGTGCTTGATCTTGTTGCGAGCCTTGGACGTCTTGACAAGCGACAACCAATCCTTGCTCGGCTGGTGGCCCGGCTGAGTCAGAATTTCAACCACGTCGCCGTTTTTAAGCGCGTAGCGCAGCGGCCGCAGCGTACCGTTCACCTTCGCGCCCACGCACGTGTTCCCAATGTCGGAGTGAATGGCGTAAGCGAAATCTACAGGAGTGGCATCGCGCGGGAGAACGATCACGCGGCCGCGCGGCGTGAATGTGTAGACCTCCTCCGGATACAGATCCACTTTCAGGGTGGACATGAATTCTCCGGGGTCCCGCATCTCGCGCTGCCATTCCACCAGTTGCCGGAGCCACGCAATCCGCTGGTCGTCCTCGCCCGGACCCTTACGCCCTTCTTTGTATTTCCAGTGCGCCGCAATGCCCTCTTCGGCAATCCGGTGCATTTCTTCGGTGCGGATTTGAACTTCGAACGCCATTCCACCTGGCCCAATCACCGACGTGTGCAGCGACTGGTAGAGGTTGGGCCGAGGGATGGCGATGAAGTCCTTGATGCGGCCTGGAATAGGATGCCACTCGTTGTGCAGCACGCCGAGAGCCGCGTAGCAATTCTTAACAGAATCGGTGATGATGCGAACGGCCAGAAGATCGTACACCTGGTCGAGGCGGATTCTCTGGCGTCTCAGTTTTAGGTAGACCGAGTAGGCGCGCTTCACACGGCCTTCGACGCGAGCGGGAACGTTCTCGCGAAACAGCTTCTGCTCAATCTCGGTCTTGATCTGCCTCAGATACTCTTCGTTCTCTTGGCGTTTCGAGTCGATTTCACGGATCAGCTCGGCTGAAGCTTCAGGTTCCAGCGCCTGGAACGACAAGTCTTCGAGTTCGCCGCGAATCTTCCCCATTCCAAGCCGGTGCGCGATCGGGGCGTAAATATCGATGGTTTCTTGTGCGATCCGCTCCCGCCGCTCCTGGGGAAGACAGGCCAGAGTGCGCATGTTATGCAGCCGGTCAGCCAGCTTGACAATGACGACACGGATATCGCTGGTCATCGCCAGCAGCATCTTCCGCAAACTTTCGGCTTGGCGCTCCTCGCGGTGGACTAAATCCAGTTTCGTCAGCTTTGTTACTCCATCGACGCAGCGGGCCACATCCTCTCCGAACAGGGTGCGGATCTCGTCGAGCTGAACAGGGGTGTCTTCAACCGTGTCGTGGAGCAGACCGGTAACCAGGCAGGTCATGTCCATCTGCATATCCGCAAGGATGGCCGTCACGGCTAGAGGATGAGCCATATACGGCTCGCCTGATACACGCTTTTGTTCTTTATGATGCTTTGTCGCGAAACGGAAAGCCCGCTCGAGTGCCCCACAATCCTCATTCGGCCGCAGTTGGCGCACCTTTTCTTCGAGTGCTTTATACAGCTCCTCGATCGACGGCGGGGCCGAAACCAGGGTTGACATCTAGTCTTATCTTTCTTTTAGGGTAGAACAGGCGAGCGGGCGATCAGCCGGATTGGAGAACTACCTGCTCATTAGATTCCGATCACTGGAATAAAGAATCAACCACTGGCCGCGGAACTATCCAATCGCCATCAACGTTTTTCCCTTTCGTCAGGAAGACGCCCGAAGTGAACAATCGGGCCAGATCCGGCGTCGTCGAGGGCGGTTGATTTCGGGCGATGAGATTGCGAAACATAGTTGTCAGCTGCGTCAGGTGGTCGCGTACGTTATTCGCCTCAATCTCCGAGTCGCAGACTGCGATAAGCCTGATATTTAATGCCGAACCGGGGCCGGAGGAGGGTGCCTGACTGATTCCGATCGTAACGCTTGCTGCGGACGAGAGCGCCCGGGCGAGCACCTGTACAGCGGGCGGCAGGGAATCAGGTTGGTCAAGAATGCGCCGGGGCACTTCAGCCCAAACGGGAAAATCGGGTGGATGTAGATCCGGAACGCCTTCGCGTGGCGACAACTCGTAAGCGGCATTTGCATCTGCGCTGACGGCCACGCCAATGATGTCCGATCGCACCGGGAAGAAAGAAATCCACTTGCCCCGCTGGCTGGCAGGTGATTGACAGAAACGATTCTTGCAGTGTCCGCCATGTTCGCCGGCGTATTGGATGAGACGCTGCCAGTTGAACCGGCCCCTGGCCACCGCAAAGAGCTGATTCGGCACTGATGCGACCGCGATGGCGTCGAGGTCGCGCTGATACGCAAACCCTGTTTCGGCGACAAAGCGCTGATAATCCGGGTCTTCGGCGCTCTTTGCCGTTCCCAGAAAATTCAAGAATCCGGAATGCCGCAGCGCAGTTATATCGGCGTAGAACAGGACGGCATCCGACTGTGGCAATAAGCCTACAAGCCTGGCGGCGGTGCCGTAACGAGGCCGCGCGGAGTTGTATACGAATGCAATAACGGCCGCTGTCAGCAGGATGGCTACAATCAAAAACGGCCAGTTCCGGAGCGCTTTATTCACCCTAGTTCTACGTTGGCACAGGCGCTTCCGCAGGGAACGGCTGGCTTAACACGGGGCCGGGCTCGATGGCGCGTTCTCCGACTTGCTGTCTCCACAGCGCGTAGTAGAGTCCGGTATCGGCGGCGAGTTTTGCGTGGCTGCCCTGCTCGACGATACGTCCTCTTTCGAGCACATAGATTCGCTCGGCGTGCATCACGGTCGAAAGCCGGTGGGCAATGAGAATGGTCATCACGTCCGATCGCCATCCGACTTCGCGAATCGTGCGGGTGATCTCTTCTTCGGTAATCGAGTCAAGCGAGGAAGTGGCCTCATCGAACACCAGCAACCGCGGCCTCCGGAGCAATGCCCGCGCTATCGAAAGCCGCTGCTTCTCGCCGCCGGACACCTTTACGCCCCCCTCGCCAATGAGCGTGTCAAGGCCCTTATCCGCCCGCGCTAACAACGAGTCGGCGGCTGCACGATGCAGAACGTCCAGGCACTCCGCATCGGTCGCATCCGGCCGCACGAAAAGCAGGTTTTCCCGAATCGTTCCAGAGAAGAGCTGCGTGTCCTGCGTCACGAAGCCAATCTGCGCCCGGAGTTCGTCGGGATCGATGTCAGCCGCATCCAAGCCGTTATAACGAATCGCGCCGCTCCGGGGCGGATATAGGCCCACGAGCAACTTCACCAAGGTCGTCTTACCCGCTCCGGACGGTCCGACGAAGGCCACAGTCTCGCCGCGCGCCAGCCGAAAACTCACGTCCAAAACTGCTGGACGGTTGGCTGTTCGATGCTGAAAGCTTACCCCTTCGAACTCGAGCGATTCGAGTTTTCCCAAGGGCGCCGCATTCGCAGGTTTCGATTCAGGCGGTATCTCGAGGATCTCCGCCAGGACGTTCAGTGATGCCTCGGTCTCCCGATAAATATTGATGATGTTGCCGAGCTCCTGTAGGGGGCCAAAGACGAAGAAGGAATAGATGAAGAGCGAAAAGAACTGGCCAACAGTAATACGCTGGCTGAAAATCAGGTACAGCATCAGGAACAGGATGCTGGTTCGCAACAGGTTGACCGCGGTTCCTTGTAAAAAGCTGAGGCTCCGGAGATACCGCACTTTCTTGAGCTCGAGTCTTAGAATCTTCTCGGTCGTCGTATTCAACCGGTCGATTTCCTGGCGGCCCAATCCCAAAGTCTTTACCAGTTCAATATTGCGCAGCGATTCGGTTGTCGCGCCGGCAAGCGCTGCTGTTTCGGCGACGATCGTTTTCTGAATCGACTTGATCTTTCGACTCAAAACGGAACTGATGCCACCGAGCAGCGGGATGGTTAATAGGAACACAGGCGCAATGATCCAATCCACGCGAATAGCGTAGATAGTGACGAAAACAATCCCCACCGTTGCTGTGAACAGGATATTGACGAAAGCCGTAATGAAGCGCTCAACATCGGTCCGGACCTTTTGCAGCTTGCCTAGTGTTTCTCCACTTCTCTGGTCTTCAAAGACGGCATATGGCAAAGAAAGCGACCGCTCCACTCCATCTGCATACAACTGGGCTCCTGTCCGTTGCGTCACAACATTGACGTAGTAATCCTGGAAGTTCTTTGCCACGCGGGAAACAAACGCTACCCCGACGGCCGCTCCCAGTAAGAGACTGACGCCTTCGACGAATTGGGCGGTTGTGTATTGGTGGAATTTCGTTGCGTAACGGTCAATGATGTAGCGAAAAATGAGCGGGTCCAGCAGCGAGAAAATCTGGTTCACCGCGGCAAGCAGAAGCGCAAGAAACACGACCGGCCAATACTTTTGCAAGTAATGGAATAGTAAAGGCATATTTGATTAATCGTGCCAGATTATGCGGTTGGATGCTTGTGGCTCGTGCAAAGACTCAGCAGGTTTGCGATGCATGCCAGGACGATCCCCTCCGTGGCGGGGTACACTTAATCTCAGTCGTAGCCCGATGTCTGGTACCGAATCCGCTCCCGCGCCTCTAATCGAAAGGCGGATTCTTTTCATTCGCGGACAAAAGGTGCTGCTTGACCGAGACTTGGCCCGTCTCTACCAGATCAAGCCCATCGCGCTACGGCAACAGGTACGCCATAACCCGAAACGCTTTCCGTCCGACTTCCTCTTGAGCTAGACGAGGAAGAGGTCGAAGGCTTGCTATCACAAAATGTGATACCTTCGCGCCGGAGTCTCGGAGGGTCGCGGCCGCTGGCCTTTACAGAGCAGGGCATCGCGATGTTGTCCTCAGTCCTTACAAGTGAACAGGCCATAGAAGTCAATATTCCGATTATGCGCACTTTCGTGCGGTTGAGGCATTTGGTGGCCACGCACGAAGAATTGGCGCGGCGGTTGGAGCAACTCGAATGGCGCCAGAATGAGCAGGGCCAGCAGATCGAAGCGGTATTTGAGACGATCCAAAATTTGATCCAGGAGCCGGCTGAGGATGGACCCCAGGCGTCGGATCGGATTTCCGTCTAGCCAGGCCGATCGCGATCCGGAAATGGTCCGCGCAAAAGGGAAGAAATGACGGCAATGATATCGCAGCCTGATCAGCTTATGGTGGGCCATGCGGGAGTGGGCTATGATTTTCGTTTACAAGCTCATGCCCGACGAGACGATTCAATCCTCCATTAGCGGCCTATTTTTTCGAAGGTGTGATATCGGTCAGCGGCAAATCCCAGTGCGCCAGTAGAATCTCGAACCGCCGCTGCTCCTCGCGTTTATACGTCTCCTGGTCGGGCCAGAGCTGCTTGATGAGACGCTCTTCGTCGGGATTCGCGGTCGTCGCCAGGGTCGAGTTTTTGAATCGAATCGTGACGCGATAGTCCCAGCGAGCATCCTCGGTCATATGGTTCGCCGGGGTCTCGATCTTCACCGAGATCATCCGGCCGGTTTCGACGATCTTCTCGAGCAACGGATAGTGGTTTTTCAGAAACAGTTCCAGAAACTCCTGCTGATGGCCCCATTGCACTTTGTAATAGTACTCGACGGTGTAGGGCTGGTCCGGAGCGCCCTGCGGAGGCGCGCCTTGGGCGGGCGCGATGCGCGCGAAGAGCGAAAGCAAGAGCGCAAGTAATACGTTCTTCATTGATCCTCCAAGCACTGATTCGGAATTACACAACTCTTACAAACCAGACGCGTAATCCCTGCTACGTTCGAGATGACGAATGCAAAACGAGAACCCTATAGAGCTGCGCGCATACGCAGGACGCGACCGATTGAACTGGACAACCACGATTGTAATGGTAGTGCTGCATTTGGGAGCGATTGCGGCATTGTTCGTGTTCAGTTGGAAAGCGCTTGCAGTTGCCCTATTCCTTTATTGGATGTGCACGGGACTTGGGATTAGTCTGGGGTATCACCGGCTCCATACGCACCGCTCCTATAAGGCTCCCCTGGCGCTCGAGCGCTTCTTTGCCGTTTGCGGCTCGATGACGCTCGAGGGCGGCCCAATTTTCTGGGTCGCCACGCATCGAATTCACCATCAGAAATCGGACCAGGAAGGCGATCCGCATTCGCCCCGCGACGGGGCCTGGTGGGCGCACGTTGGGTGGATTCTGATGGGCGAGGCCAAGCACAACAACACGCGGTTAATGTCGAAGTACGCGCCCGACATCGCAAAGCACCGATTCTACGTGTGGCTGAACAATTACCACTGGCTTCCGGTTACGGCGCTGGCCGTTGTTCTTGTCGCGATTGGCGGGCTTCCCTTCCTGCTTTGGGGAATTTGCCTTCGAATCGTGGTGGGTCTGCACGCGACTTGGCTGGTAAATTCCGCCACGCATATGTGGGGCTCGCGTCGGTTTGCCACGCGCGACGATTCGCGCAACAACTGGTGGGTAGCCCTCATCTCCTTCGGGGAAGGGTGGCACAACAATCATCACGCGCACCCGACGTCGGCCCGCCACGGACTCGCCTGGTACGAATTCGATCCCTCCTGGATTGAACTCAAAATTCTGAAATTTTTCGGCATTGCAAAGTCCGTCCAAGTCGCTAGACTCGAGAGCGCTCTCGAACGCCGAAAAGCTGCATAGCCTCACCGGATGGAGGCGCAGGCGCTTTCGCTTGCGAATCGGGCCGCCCGGGCTGGCATAAGCTGGTTCTGATGGTTGTAGCCGGCCGGCACAAATCGATCGCGTTCTTCATCGCCCTCGGCGCCGGGCTGATTTCTGTAATTCTTCTTCTCTATATCGGTTGGGTCCTACTCAACTGGCGCACCGGCATCCTGGTTTTTTTCGGTATCCTGCTGCTGGCAATGATTATCAGCGGCGTCATATTGAACACCATTTTTCTGGTGAGGGAGATCCGGCGAAACGAACAACACGATGCTTTCATTAATGCAGTTACACATGAACTGAAAACGCCCGTCGCTTCCATCCGACTTTATCTCGAGACGCTGCTGACACGAAGTCTCGATGAAACTAAGCGCAAAGACTTCTATCAGGTGATGCTGGACGACAGCGACCGGCTGTTAGCGACGATCGAGCAGATTTTGCGCACCGGACGCGTCGGCCCTTCCACCCGGCTCGTTAATTTTTCACCCGTCGATCTCAACAGCGTCATTGAAGAAAGTCTGAGGCGCGCTCGTGCGCTCTATCATCTTCAGCCGGAGTCT
>JBAUZG010000149.1:0-8060 GCA_049585195.1 Bryobacteraceae bacterium
GGTCGGGAGGTGGGCGATCGTATTCAACGCCCCATCTGTTACTGGCGTATCCCGGGTAATGAAAACCTTCATTTGAATTCCCTTCACAGCTGCTTTAAGAATGTCGCGAGCTGGTCGGAACTTCCTACTCTTCCAACTGAACTTTCACCCAACCCGGCAAGTGTGCCGGTTGTCCTCCAGCAAACACGACACGCCTGGTCTTCGGAAAAGGCGCATCAACCCTTAGCGCCCTGCCGAATGCTGGCACGCTTCGCAGAACCTTCCTGAAATTCTCATCGGCTGTGCTGGGACAACTCGACTTCGAAAGAAATCCACCACCCCATCCGAGACAAATCAGGCACTCTTTCCCGCTCGAGCGAGCCGCGTTCAACTCTTCCTGCAAAAATGCAACCGACTGCTGCAAACGGGGCAGCGCCGCGAGTTCCGCAAACTTTGCGTGCTGCTCGATTTGCGCGGCGGCAAATTCATTCGCGGCATTTACAATCAGGTCGAGGCCCGGAACCGAACGCCACCCGAGAGCTCTCGCAAGCTGCTGATCGGCAAGAAACTTGCGCTCGAAAAATTCGCCCGCGAAACTTGAGCCCGGAACGGCCATCTCGGCAAATGCGGGAGTACTTTCGTTCAAGCGCGTCGCTGGAACATTGCCGCGCCCGGCAACTTTCCACGATGCCTCGCGTGTTCCGGCCATGGGTCCGTCCAAATTGGCCACTCGGGTTAGAAAAATTTTGAACGAAGGCCGCGGAACCGGACTCGAATCCCCCGCTGCAACGAAGCGCATTTGTGCCGCGCCCGCATTCGATTCCGCCGCCTCCGATGCGCGCCGGCTCAAGCGTTCAGTGCCGAGACCCACCGCCAGCTTCTCCATAACGGCCGGCGACCAGCGCGAGAACACGAGCCCAGTGCGGAACGCGCCCTTCAAAGAGGAACCTGGCAGATACGGTCCTTGATGGTTCGCCGCAAACGTTGGAATAAAGAGATGTTCCGCGTGCGTCTTTTCCCAGATGCCAGTCGAAGAGGCATGCTCGAACGGTATTCGCCGGGCGGAAAAGTTTTGCGCGAAACCGCCCCAGGAGGCGAAGTCCAACTTATCCGCCTTGCGGAGCTGAGCGAGATAGCCGTCGAGACGAGGACCACGCGAGAGAAGACGAAAGATGCGCGGCTGGTCGAGTACGTTCACCTGGTCTTTCCACACCATGTAGTCGATGGGAGACAGTTCCTGCCCGTCACCGACCAGGAGGGGGGTGAGCGCCGTTGCCTTATATCTCATAATCGGACTCCGCCTCCGTACTCTCGGTCCCGCCCACTTTGCTTTCAGACTCGCTCGACTCCTTCGCGGAACCTTCGGGCGTATCGGGAGGAGGAAGCGGGGCGCTTTGCTCGGCGGCGGTTCTTAACGCTTCGTCCAACGCTTGCTGCAGCTCGCTACCCGGCACTATTTCCTCTTCAGCCGCGGAGTAATCGATAGGCGGCAAAGCGAGTGAAAGGGCAAAACCAGCCCGGTATACCGGATGATCCAGCCCTTCTGGCGCAACGTCGACGGTCCTGCCCCGTATCGAATTCGCCGATTTCAGTACCGATCCCTCTTCCACCATGCGGACCATCTTCTTGCTTTTGCCGGAGCTGGTTCCGTTCTCGACGTAGCCGCCGCGCGCGGTCACGGAGTAATTGCCCCGTGCCCAGTCGATCTCATCTGTCTCTCCTGGTGCAAACAACGACAAGAGCCAGTGTTCCGTTGAAGTATTTCCGTCGCCCACCGAGCGATCATCTTGCTTTTTGCGGGCTAGCTTGGAAAACACGAGCGCGGGCCACTCGCCTTCCGAAATCCCAATTCGCGAGACCTGCCCCCAACCGCTCGAACGTCGGCCTCCAAACCCACTATCGGCCAGCACACGGAGCGCCGAACGCAAACGATCCTTCCAGACTTCGCTAGACGATGCGTCGGATGAGGCGTCGAACGAAGCCAGGGCCCACAGCCCTGAGCCAGCTTCGAACTCGACGCATGCGAGTGAATGCGTATCATGACCATGGTTCATGCGGTCAACCGCCGCCACGGTGCGCGTGGTGACCCGGAAGGGACTGGATTGCGGACGATCGCGCCGCAACAAACAAGCGCTTTCCGCGTCTGGAGTCCATTGATCGGCGAGCAGCCGCTGGCTTAGCAGTAGCGTCTCGATCAACGATACCGGGACAAAACGCGCGGCGCGCCACCGCACTTTCGCCGACAATACCGAGCTGCTGGCGCGCAGTGCAGCCGCGGGAGGCGGCCAAAGCGTGGCAGGAGGAGGCACAAAAAGAGTCTCGCCCTGAAACGGAAACAGCGAGCTGAACACAACCGCGGGCGTCGTGGCCTCGGCTGTTGCCTTGAGCCAGTCGTCGAGCAGGCCAAGCCGCTCAAACGCAATCGTTACCGCCGAGAATAGACGATCGCTGCGATAAAGATTGTCTACGCGATCGCGCCCTCCTTCGCCCGGGCCGTAACGCCACGGTCCCGCTGGATAAAGCTGTATGAGAAACGCCGGATTCATTGGGTGTCGATACTAGGCTTCAGACCACTCCCTTGCGGTCGTGACTCGGAAACGAGCGTTGACTCGAAGACTTCTTACCGAGCCGCGCGCGCCAGCAAGCGGTTACAACGAGCATTTTGCACCGAAACAAGCTAGCTCAATTTCTCCGCAAAATCTTCCGCCGACGTGAGCTGCTGCAAAGCCCCCAGGTCAGCGCCATCGAGCAGATTTGTTTCGGCCGTGCCGCGAGCATAATAATCCTTGCCGCGCCAACTCACCTTTAATGACGCGAACTTCACGCGCCCGCTGCCTCTGCTGCCGCCACCACCGAGGGCGTCATCTTCAAGTAGACGCATCGCTTCGGCAACCCTCGCGAGCAAAGGCTTATCCTCCGGGCAAAGCACATCGAGAACGATGCGAAACGCAAATCTCGCTCCAGCCGGCACACGCTCGAGCGTTCGCGGATTGGCTTGGGAGGTAATGCGGTCAACGGCATTTTCGCTCTTTACTTCCGTCAGCTCATCGTCCAGATTCTCGCGCATCTGCGGTGTAATGCTGTCGACCAACAAAGGCGCGTCGTAGAAAGTCAGCCGAGCCGGAGTGGCTGCTGCTGTTTCGATTGGCTCTCCCGTAACTCGATCCAACCGTCCGGCGTTGCGGCCAAACAAAATGCAAATCTCGTCGTCGGGCCGGTCACTCTGATGAATGCGTACTTCCTGCCCTTTTCGTTTCGACAAGTAAACCAGCTCGGAGGGAACGGCGAGTCCCGATGTCTGCTCGAGGAGGGACCGAAGTCTGCCGCGAAGCGAACTTCCCGGAATATAAGGTATTCCGAAAGCGTCTTTCACCACCGGGTTGTCAGCTCCTCCGATTTCGAGTGAGCCCTTACCCGCGCCAATATGCAGACCGGTTACGCAAGTGATCTCGCCCTCGACAACGAGCTTGCCTAGAAAAGTAAGTTCAGTATCAGCAGTATGAGAACTCATGAATCGATTTTTCCACCCATTCGCCTATTCGTTATAAGCGACGATCGCTTCAAACAAGTCCCGAAAGCGCTCGTAGCCCTTCGTGTCGTTCTTGCGGGTCACCTGGAGCAGCAGACGCTCGAGCGCATCCAGGCTTCGGAGCGAGTGCCGCGCGATTGTATACGCTAAGCGCGCTCTTACCATCACAAACTCGTGCTGCCGGTCGCTCTCCGGGGCACGAGTAGCTCGCCGCACTGCGTTATACAGTCGCCGAAGCTGGCTCTTTGTTCCGGAATCCATGTCGCGCATCCGGCTTACGACAACGTGCGCTTGGTTATCCAAGTACAGGCTATCTGAGATAAGCTTCTCGAGGTCAATCTCGGGAGGGCCTTCGAGCCTCTTCTCTCCGCCTCTCCGCTCATCGCGATCACGTCGCGGAGGCCCGCCGCGCTCTTGATTCCGTCCGCCAACGCCACCACCACGCGCTTCCCGTGGAGGCCGGCTCTCTTGTTTCTGCTCTGTTATTTCTGCCATCTCAAAACCCACGAAATCATTCGAAATCGTTATTACTGATTTTCGGTGGCCAACCGGGCCCATTCCAGACCGGCCCGGCCGGAAGGCCGCAGCTTGGCATTGGCCGTTTTAGTTCCAACCAGTTGAGCGATCAGTCCATTCCTCAGCATGTTCAAGTCGCGCTGTTTCGACGCTGGGATGATCCGCGATAGACGCATGTATGTCAGCCACGGTCTGTCCACGCGGATTGGCTTCGTCCGGCGCATGGCTTGAGTCGAATAAGCTTCGCGATATACCGATGCCAGGTCGTGAATGTATTCGGCGGGATAACCAAATTCCTTCACCAGGCGAACGAGCCCGTTTTTCAACTCCTCGGCATCTGACAGCCTTTTCCATTCAAGCGTACGTCCGAAGAGATGAAATGTTCCCAAATCGGTCACTTTCGCCGATTGCAAGTCCGCCCCCGCCTGTTCAAAGATGGCGGCTGGAGACGCTTCCACGATCGGAGCGATGGCCAACGCCATACTTAGCGACTTGCCTTCCAATCCTGCAAACGATCGCATATTCTCCCCCACAAAACGCTCAAACACGCGCTGTAGCTCGCGCGCCATCGCAACAAGCGCGTCCCAGGCACCGATCATAGCGAAATCGTCGCCGCCGCAATACAGGATACTGGTCTTTCGCCAAAACTCGGGGAGGGTGCAGAGCAGGGAAAGCTCACCGGAAAAGAAATCCTTGAATAGGACCGATAGTTGTAGCCGTTCTTCAATCGTGTTCGTCCGGTTCAACCGAAACTCGAAATTATCAACGTCTCCCCGCAGAATGCCCCATCGCTCGGCGCCCTCGGCGCATAAGGCGAGCTCGGCGGGAGATGCAATTTCCTGATTCTCATTCAAAGCAAAGCGCCGGACGAATGCAATCCCGTCCTCATCCGGCGTGTTCTGGTCCCGCACAGGCCAAGTGTATGTTCCGTCGTCGCACAGCAAGTGCGCAGGCTGCTCGCGCGACCAACCTACATTAGTTGCCGTAAGTATCTTTTTCCCGAATGAAGCAAAATAATTTGAAGCGGCGTTCGCACCCGATTTCTCGAAAGGAACAAAGACCGCTTTGTCCGCCGAAACACTGCTGAGCGGCGCCGCGATTTGCCGGCGCAGGCCTTCCTCCAACCGCTTCCCCACAATCGGCCACGCGCCCAGATTCTCTGTACTCGACCAAACGAGCCTGAGTATTCCATCCGAGATCTCAGAGATCGCGGCCGAAGCGCGCTCGAGAAACTCTTCTGCCTCGCGTAGCGAATCGTCCGTCAAAACCAGAAGAAACTGCTCGCCTCCGCTCGAGCCGAGCAGCATGCGCGACAGCTTCATCTCGGCTAGTAGAGCACGCGGCAACACTTCCGCAATGAGGCTCAACCATTGGCATCGTCCCAGAAGTTCCGCAAATCCGTCATCACTTGGTTCAGTGGATACTAGAAAGCGCTCGCTTTCCAGCAGTTGAGCTTGCAGAAAAACTTGCAAAGACATAACAAAGGTCGAGGCGGTCCGCTACTCTGGCGGACTAGGCGTTTTTCGAGAACGCCTTCAGCCTAACACAGCCGGCTGTTTCCACTTCCCTGCTCTACGAGAGCCTTCAAAAGCCTCGCTGCGGACGATACCCAGGCCTTGCCCGAATCTTGTATTTCTTTGCCTGTTCGGAGGTCAACTCAATGGTCAGCTTTCGGAATCCTTCGTTCGGGTTCGGCTGAGGATAGTAGGTGATCATGTAGCTGTTGCCCAAATCTTCGCGGATCGATTCGAAAGCTTCTACCTGCTTTTGCCACGTTTTCGCAAAATAGCTCTTCCCGCCCGTTGTGGAACTGATACGCCGGAAGATATTGGCCGAAATGGGATCTTTATTCACCTCGCTGGTCGAGATGACATAGATGGGAATCCCTTCGTCTTCCGCAATCGCCCTCACATCATCGGGCGCAACCATGCTGGCGTTGTCCGGACCGTTAGAGAAGACAATGACTACTTTCCGGCCGGGAACCCTGGACGCGTCCCGAAGTGTCAATAAGAGGCAGTTATACAGAGCGGAGTCGTCGCCGGCGACAGCCCGGCGCAAGCCTTCAATGGCCTCGCCACGGTCGCGATTCAGAGACACCGCTCGATTCAGGTTCCGGCTATAGGTGTATACGGCAATCGAGTCGGCCCGATCCATTCCGCGAATAAAGTCGGCAATCGCATCCGATGCATACACAAACCCGCGATACATGTAATTGCTGGTGTCGAAGAGAACGAAAACGTTGGTGCCCGTAAACTCCGTCGTGCGGCCATCCACTCCCATCGGCGCCGGCGCCGGATTTATGTTTGAAGATCGAGCGAGCGGCTGCAGCGTCCCATTTGGTAAGACCTGCATTGGGGGACGGTCGCCTTCGCCAAACGTGGCGATCTTCTGCGGGATGTCATCTTCAAGAATGCGAAAATCCTTGGGCTTCAGTCCGTTTACGTACCGGCCTCTCTGGTCGAGCACCGTAAAACTGAGAACCACCATGTCGACCTTCACGCGGAAGGTCGGACGTTCTTCCTGATCTTGCGCCTTCATGAACAGAACCGCGCCGAGCGACACAAGCATCAAAGCGCCTACAATTCGAGAGAAAACTTTCACGGGTGCCTTCCTAATTGCTGGACTGATTCAAAGCGTTCAATGCGGCTTTTTCAGAAGAACTGTGCTGTCGCACATTGTCACCAACGGTCCTCAGTGAGCGAAGCAGCGCGGGCCAATCTTCCAAATGAGTCGCAAATATGTTCTCAATCGTGGCTCGGGTCCATTCGGGAACGTAGAAATCGAGCTGGTTTGCCGGGACGCCCACTTCGTCGGCCAGCGCCGCGTAAAAGAATCCGTTCGATTCCCAGGTTTCCGCTAGCAGGCGGCTCGAATATCCCATCAGTGTTGGAAATGTGCGTAGATACAGCAGCCCGGGCCGGTAGGAATGCGTGAGGGTTGGTTTGGGAGTGCCGAACGCCGCCGCGATCGCCGTTGGACCTAACTTGGGATCGTCCGCGGAAGACATTTTAGCGATTTCGAGGCTTGCCAAATCCGGTTCCACGTTTTTCAATTGAGGATCGGTGGCAAGCGCATAGAATTCGGAGGGAAGCACTTCATTCCGGACTCCCGCATAATCGTTCCTGTGAAGACGCTCGCGGATTTTTTCCAGCCGCGCCGGACTCGCGAAACGTTGAAGCGAGGCCATGACACGGATTTCAACTTCCGCGTTGAAGGCGGAGAGGGCTATTAAATCCTCCCCGCGCCGCAGGTTCAAAGCAACCCACCGAACCTGATCGTTCGAGATGTTCCGCCAGCGCGGCACGGTCACATCCACGATGATTTGCGGCACTAGATCTCCCCAAATGAGCGCCTGTTCCCGCGTCGGGCTCAGAAAATTTTGTTCGGCTTCCGCCAGGACATAAGGAAGAGAAACAAGGGAACCCATCAATCGCCCGCCAGCGCTTGCCGGCCAGCCGTTTCCGACAATTTCCGTGTTGCGCCATGTCATGTTTAAGCCCTGAGCGCCGATGAAATCGTGGCTGCGAACGAACATGGGATTGGCGTAGACGAGCTGCGCTCCGTCCGGCGTATAGTATGCGTAAAGAAAACCGACCAGAGTGTCGCGTAAGAATGGCGTTAACCGGCCCCGAGCATCCTTCCGGTCGCTTGCCTTTGCCAGCGCGTCGAGGTCGAGCTTGCGTTCCTGGTCGATGTGGCGCTCGCTCCAATACCCGAGCGCCAGCAGATTTCGTTCGGCGCTGCTGAGAGAATTCCGCAGCGATTGCGCTTCTTCGAACCGCAGCAGATCGCCATTCACGGACTCGAGCACTTTCTTGTTCGGGGCGGGTTGAGCAAGCGTATCGGCAACGGCGTATATTTTGTCCAGTGGAAGCAAGTGCTGAGAGTCCAGGACCCGTAGGAAATTCTCCGGTGGTCCGGTCCGGTCGGGAACGACATGCGGCATCCCAACCAGAAGGTCAACCAGCTGGTCTTGAGAACGGCTGGCATTGAGCGAATTTGCCGCCTGCAGCAACGTTTTCACGCCGATCCGCGC
>JBAUZG010000150.1:0-48742 GCA_049585195.1 Bryobacteraceae bacterium
GCTTACTACTGGCGGTCTCGGGAGGAACCGCCGGCGTGCTTTTGGCGGCCTGGAGCAGCAGCTTGCTCTTTCGGCTTCTGGGACGCGACGTGCAACTCCCGATGCGGCAGGTGGACGCGATTCCGCTCGATGGCCACGTCCTTGCTTTTGCCCTGTTACTTTCTTGTCTTACCGGCATAATATTTGGTCTGGCGCCAGCTGTAGGGGCTTTGCGGACCAGTGTCAACGAACCTTTGAAAGAGGGCGGCCGCGAGTCAACCCAAGGCCGCGGCGGTCGCTTGCGCCACGCTCTCGTCGCCTGTGAAGTAGCTTTGGCGCTAGTTGTGTTGTCGGCCGCTGGACTCATGATCAAGAGCGCCCAGCAATTACTCGCCGTCAATCCCGGACTCAATCCAACAAACGTACTCACCATGCAAATGTCCGTCCCGCAAGAGGAAATCTACGTGGGCCCGCCTGGCCTGCCGCTCTTATGCCGCGATCTGGAGGAACACATTGGCTCGATACCCGGCGTGTTCTCCGCCGGCGCCATAGGTCACTTGCCGTTCGAAGGAACCGCCGGCCGCGTTTTCCAGATTGAGGGCCGCCCTCCCGCCGATCCCAAAAACATGCCAGGCGCCAACTACACTGTGGCCTGCCCAGGCTACTTCCGCACCATGGGCATTCCCATTCGCAAAGGCCGCGAATTCACTCACCAGGACACGCTCGCTTCACCCGGCGTCATTGTCATCAACGAGGCCATGGCTCGCGAATTCTGGCCGAAAGAAGACCCCATTGGTAAAGCAATCCGGCTTGGCGGCTCTAATGGCCCACGCCTCACAGTCGTCGGAGTTTCCGGAAACGTACACTATCAGGGCCTCGATGCGAAGATCTACAGTCAATTCATGCGGCCCTACACCCAAGCCGGCTGGCCCATCATGAACGTTGTCGTTCGCACCTCCTACGCCCCTGCCTCCTTTACCGCGCCGATCAAGAAAGCCATCAGAGACTTTCTACCGGATCGACCCGTTTCCGAGGTTGACACCATGGCCGACATCGTACGCAACTCCACCGGCTCCCGCCGCGTCCCCATGCTTCTTCTCTCCGTATTCTCGGTGGTGGCTCTCCTGCTAGCCGCCGTCGGAATCATGGGAGTCATGAGCTATTCAGTGACCCAGCGAATGCAAGAGATGGGCATCCGCATGGCGCTCGGCGCGCGCGGGACAGATGTGTTCGCTCTGGTAGTGCGTGGCGGCATGAAATGGGTACTCGCTGGACTCGCTCTCGGCATCGCTGGCTCCGTCGGCATCGCCCGCTTGCTCGGCGCCATGCTCTTCGAAGTCGGCCCCGCCGATCCCACCGTGCTTGCTCTTGTTTCGGCACTACTCGCAGCCGTCGCCTTGCTTGCCAGCTTCCTTCCTGCGCGCAGGGCCGCGAGCCTGGATCCGATCAGGACACTGCGCCACGAATGACTATTGCGAGGGATTCTTAACCGGTGGTTGGGAACGAAACACGGGGATACCGGAAACTAAGACTATCGAACCGTCTGTGACCGGCGCTTCGGGCAGTTCCTCGATTTGTATACGGATCGCTAGTTCCATAACTATTCAATCCTACAGCCGAACCAGCTTAGCCGTCGTGATCGCCTGGCCCAAATGTCGCTGTGTGTGCTCGGCGATGTGAATGAGCAATCCGAGAAAAGTAACCTCCAAGCGCGCCCGCCCCACATAGCGGACTGCATTCAGGTCGGAAGTGTCAAGCTCCATCAATCTCTGCTCGGCAGCGGTCAATTGCCGGTCGAGCTGCGTAAACAGCTCATCGAAGCTCGCGCCGGGCGCCGATTCCCGGCTCAAAAACTCGAGCTGCTCTTCGGTGAGCTGGCCGCCTTCGAGGTACGTGAGCAGCCGATCAACACTTCCGAAAATGTGTCGGAGGTGAAACCCGACTGCCGCGTTGCGTCCTACCTTCTTCCAGATCTCCTCCGTCGTAAGATCCGCCACATGCCGGCGCAGATCCTCCCGAACGTTGGCGAAACAGAAGAACAACGGCATCACCGCGAGCGGAACTCCCTCCAGACGTCCGCGCAGCCATGGCTCGAAATGTTCCTGCGAAACCGGCATCGAGTTACCGGAAGATTCCCGTGTGGCCAAGCGAATAGCGGCCCGGTTGAGGATAAACACACAATCCGTGCGGACCTTTTCCCACCGGAATTTTCGCGAGCAAGTGCCCGTCGCTCGTATCGAAAACATACACGACGCTGTCGTACCGTCCCGATAGCCAAAGCTGCTTCCCATCGGCCGAAACGCCTCCCATATCGGGGCTTCCGCCTCCAGGAATTTTCCATTTTGCCACGATCTCGCGAGTTCGAAAATCGATGAGCGTAACGGATCCTTCGCCGCGGTTCGCGACGTAGAGGTATTTCGAATCGCGGCTCACGTATAGTCCGTGAGCGCCCTTTCCCGTTGGAATGAAGCTGATGGTTTTCAAATTGTCGCCGTCCACAACATGAACACCGTTGGCTTCCATGTTCGCCACATAGAACAATTTTCCGTCGGGCGAGAGCTTTATATCTTGCGGCATTCCAGCCGGCTTCAGCTTCAGTGTTCCCATAACTTTTTGATTGGCGACGTCAACTTTCAACAGCTCGCCCGAGAACTCGCAAGTTGCCAGCAGATAGCGTCCGTCGATGGAATAGTCGATATGGTTCACGCCATCGCAGGGAACGGGAACACGATGGACTACTTTCATTGTCTGCGCGTCGCGGAAATCAAGTCGTTTCTCCCGCTCCGCGCAAATAATCGCGTACTTTCCGTCCGGCGTGAAATACACGTTATAGGGATCGTCGACGTGAATGGTTTCACCCTTCTGTCCGGTCGCCGGATCGATCAGCGTGAGCTGATCCTGCAAGTCCTGCGCCACCCACAGCTTCTTCAAATCCCACGAAGGAACGACATGCTGCGGCTCTTTTCCGACGGGAAACGATCGGATGACCTTAAACGTTTTCGGATCGACGATGCTGACTGAATTACTCTTCGAATTTGGAACATAAACGAGCGATGGAAACCCTTGAACAGCCGGCGAAAGCTCGTTTGGACGATCTGCGGAATAAATGTCGTTCGGATCATTGACAGGAGGCATGCCCGGCAACAGGTTGAGGCTTGGCGCCGTCTTCGATGGCGAGCTTGCGTTATGGGCCGAGGCGGTCGCTTCAGGCGAAGACGAGCACGCGGCGCTCAGAAAAAAGACGGAGAGCGCCGCGAGGAGACCGAGAGAGAAACGCATACAAATGAATCACGCAGTTCGCATCGCTTCGCTCTTATCGCCTTTCGCAATCGCGGCCTGTGCCGCGGCAAGGCGTGCGATCGGAACACGATACGGCGAGCACGATACATAGTCCATGCCGATGCGATAGCAGAATTCGACCGAACTCGGTTCACCGCCGTGTTCTCCGCAAATGCCGACCTCGAGATGCGGACGGCTCTTGCGCCCAAGTTGAACTGCGTACTCGACCAGCTTCCCAACTCCCTCCTGATCTAGAACCGCGAACGGATCGGCTTTGAAGATTTTGAGAGCCTCGTACTGCTTCGAAAACTTTGTATAATCGTCGCGCGAAAGGCCCATCGTAGTCTGGGTCAAGTCGTTCGTGCCGAAGCTGAAAAATTCCGCCTCCTTTGCTACGTCGTCGGCGGTGAGCGCGGCGCGCGGAATCTCGATCATGGTTCCCACCATGTACTTCAAATCTTTCATGCCGTTCTTGCCGAGAACCTCGTCGGCAACTTTGGTGACGATCGCTTTCTGGTTCTCAAGCTCCTTCACGCTGCCGATCAGAGGAATCATCACCTCGGGAATCACCTTTATGCCTTTCTTCGCAACCTGCACTGCCGCTTCGAAGATGGCTCGCGCCTGCATTTCGGTGATTTCTGGATAAGTGATGCCGAGCCGGCAGCCGCGATGACCCAGCATCGGGTTGAATTCGTGTAGCTCTTCGACGCGTGCCAGCAGCTCGGGCAGGTACTTCTTTAGCTCACCGACGCTGACGCCATATGTCGCCGCCATCTCTTTCTTGGTCTTCGAATCCGCGTTCGGCAGCTTTGCGATGTCCACCATCAGGTTTTCGCGTTTCGGCAGGAATTCGTGGAGCGGAGGGTCCAGCGTGCGGATTACGACAGGGTACCCGTCCATCGCTTCGAACAGACCCGCGAAATCTTTCCTCTGCATGGGCAGAAGCTTCTGAAGAGCTTGCTTACGCGTCTTTTCGTCGCGGGCAAGGATCATGGCCTGCATGTGAGAGATGCGGTCTTCGGCGAAGAACATGTGCTCGGTGCGGCACAGGCCAATGCCTTCGGCTCCAAACAACCGGGCTTGCTTCGCGTCTCGCGGGATGTCGGCGTTCGCGCGCACGCCAAAATCGCCGCGATAGTCGTCGGCCCACTCCATAAACGTAGCGAAGTAGTGCGACTTGGGATCGGGTTCGTTGGTTTTGCACTGGCCGAGATAGACTTCTCCAGTCGAGCCGTCGAGCGAAATCCATTCGCCTTCTTTTACGGTCTGCTTCGTTCCATCGGCAGTAACCGTCATGGTCTTCGTCCGTTCGCTCACTTCAATGGACGACGCGCCCACAACACACGGCCGGCCCATGCCGCGAGCCACAACCGCCGCATGACTCGTCAATCCGCCGACCGCCGTTAGAATGCCTTTTGCCACGTCCATGCCGTGAATATCGTCTGGCGTCGTTTCTTTGCGCACCAGGATGACGGGGCCCTTCGCTGCCATTTCCACCGCATCCTCGGAAGAGAACGCGGCGCGGCCGACGGCCGCTCCGGGTGAAGCTGCGCTTGCGGAAGCAATTTTCTTCAGCTTCTTGCGGTCGTTCGGATCGAGCACCGGATGCAACAATTGATCGAGCTGTGAAGGAGCGACCCTCAATACCGCTTCCTTCTTGTCGATCAGCCCTTCTTCTACCATGTCAACCGCTATGCGTACCGCCGCCGGACCCGTGCGCTTGCCGTTCCGCGTTTGCAGCATGTACAGCTTGCCTTCTTCGATGGTGAATTCGAAATCCTGCACGTCGCGATAATGTTTTTCGAGGTTCGACGTGATTTCGCGAAGCTGTTTGTAGGCTTCCGGCATCACTTTGCCGAGTTCGACGATGGGCTGCGGCGTCCGAATGCCTGCTACCACATCCTCGCCCTGCGCGTTGACCAGGAACTCGCCATAGAACGCTTTCTCGCCTGTTGATGGATCGCGTGTGAAGCCCACGCCTGTGCTCGAAGTCTCGCCCATGTTCCCGAACACCATTGCCTGCACGTTCGCGGCGGTGCCAATCGTGTCCGGAATCTTTTCCATGCGGCGATAGTAAATGGCTTTGGGCGTATTCCACGAATTGAACACCGCATCGCGCGCTTTCGTCAGCTGGTCGAGAGCGTTCTGCGGGAACGCCTGCCCCGCCTGCTTCTTGAAAATCTTCTTAAATTCCTCGATGATCGCCTTCAGGTCTTCAGCCGTAAGGTCGGTATCGAGCTTCGCTTTCACTTTCTTCTTGCGTTCGTCGAAGGCGTGGTCAAACAGAGCCATGTCGACATGAAAGGCCACTTCGCCAAACATCTGAATAAACCGCCGGTAGCAATCGTAAGCGAAACGTGCATTACCGGTTTTTTTAGCAAGTCCTTCGGTGGTCTCGTCGTTCAAGCCCAGATTCAAGATGGTGTTCATCATGCCGGGCATGGAAAACTTGGCGCCGGAGCGAACGCTTAGCAGCAGCGGATCGCGCGGATCGCCGAGCTTTTTGCCCATCTCGTTTTCGAGCTTCTTAAGCGCCTCGTGTATCTGGTCGTCCACTTCCTTCGGGACCTTGTTTCTGTTTTCGAAAAAAAGATTGCAGACTTCGGTCGAGATCGTAAATCCCGGCGGCACCGGCACTCCGGCACGGCTCATCTCGGCGAGGCCGGCGCCCTTTCCGCCAAGCGTGTCTTTCATCTTGCCGTTGCCGTCCGCTGTGCCTCCACCGAACGAATAAACATACTTTGCCATCTCGTGTTGTCTCCTGATTGCGACTTATAACCAATTAACTTTGAGCGCTTCCGCCGCCTTGTGTGACGATTTCTGAAAAATCGGCGATGGTCGAGAACTCGGTGAGCAGGCTTTGTAACAAAGCGAGGCGGTTCTTCCGGATCGCCGGATCTGGGTCGTTCACCAGAATTTTATCGAAGAAGAGATCGACTTGGGGTCGAAGCGACGCGATGCTCGTCAATTTTGGGTAAAAATCGGCAGATTCGGTCACCTGTTTTCTGACTGCTTGGAACAAGTTGTAGAGATCTTTCTCCGGGCCGGGAGTAAGCCTGCCGGCCTGAAATTCGCCCGCGCCATCGAACTGCGCCTGCTTCAGGATGTTTTTAATGCGCTTGAAGCTGGCGGCGAGCGGCTCGAAATCGGGGGTGGGCCGCACGTGATGAATCGCATCGAGCTTCGCCGCGAGTTGCGGTAGATCGTGGAATTCCGCTGCCATTACCGCGTTCACTTCATCGTAAGGATAGCCGCGGACTTCGCGCAGATAATACGCGATGCGCTCGCGAAAAAATTCGCGCAGCTCGTTCTGTTCGATGAAATTGAAAATCGGGATAGAGAGCGGCGCTTCGAACAGAATTTTAATGATTCCCTGTCCTGCCCGGCGCAACGCATACGGGTCTTTCGATCCCGTTGGAGCGAGGCCGATCTTGAAATATTCGCGTAGGGTGTCTAGTTTGTCGGCGATGGAGAGAACCTGCCCTTCGATCGTGCGCGGAATGGAATCTTCCATGCTGACCGGTTTGTAGTGATCGTAAATAGCTGTCGAGACAGTTTCCTCTTCACCCTGAGCCTTTGCGTAGAGGCCGCCGACGATTCCTTGCAGCTCCGTAAATTCCTTCACCATGTCGGTCGTGAGATCGCATTTCGAGAGCAGCGCGGCGCGCCTCACGCTCGCCTTCGAGTGACCCCCGAGAATTTCAGCAAGCTGAACGACGCGATCGGTCTTTTCGCGATAGTTGCCAAGCTTCGCGTGGAAAGTGACTTTTTCCAAATCTGCGAGCCGGTCCTCGAGTCGCCTCTGCTGGTCCACCTGCCAGAAGAATCGCGCATCATTGAAGCGTGCGCGCAGAACACGTTCGTTTCCCTGCCGGATCAGCCCGTCGGGATCGCCGCTCGTATTTGTGACAGCCACGAATTCGGGCCGCAAGGAGCCATCCTTGTTTACTACAGAAAAATAGCGCTGATGGTGGCGCATGACGGTGGACAGGATTTCTTTCGGCAGCTCGAGATACTGTGGATCAAACGTGCCGCGGATCGGAGTCGGGAACTCGGTCAGATATGTAAGCGTTTCGAGCAGCCCGCCGTCAGGCTGTACGTCCGGGCCCAGGCCCACTTCGATTTTTTCGCGGCGTTCGGTGGCATGAACCAGAACGAAATTATCGCGCAGCTTCTGTTCGTAGTTGTCGATGGTCACTTCGATCGAAGTCCTGCTCCCCAGAATGCGATGGCCGCCGGTCGTACGCCCGCTCTCAACATCCGCCACTTCGAAAGGAACGACGTTGTCGCCCAACAGCGCCACAATCCAGCGGATAGGCCGAATAAAGCGAACTCCGCCTTTTCCCGTCCAGCACATCGTTTTCGGAAAGTAAATCCGGGTGATGATGTCCGGCAGAGCTTCCCACAGGATCTCAACCGTGGCGCGGCCCTTCACCTGCTTGCGGAAGCTGAAATACTCGCCCTTATCGGTTAAGACCGTTTCCAGAGAATCGGCGGCGACTCCCATCTTTTTCGCGAAGCCCTGAGCTGCGCCGCTTCCTGCCGATTTTGGCGGCCCGGTCACGATCTCCTGCTTGTCGGGTTGACGAGCGACCAAGCCGTTCGCGCGCAATACGAGCCGCCGCGGAGTCGCATCCACCCAGGCGACTTCGCCTCCCAGCTCTTGCTCTTTCATCAACAGGTCGAATCGCTGCTTCAAGTCTGCCAGCGCGGGCTCGATCATCCAGTCGGGGATTTCCTCCGCTCCGATTTCGAGCAGAAACGGCAGCGCCATCTACGCGGCCTCCTGCTCGCGGGAAGGGTTCTGCTGGGCGACCCAGGCTTCGGCGACGCCAACCGCGAGTTTACGGACACGAGCGATCACGCCAACGCGCTCCGTGACGCTGATTGCGCCGCGCGCGTCGAGCAGATTGAATAAATTCGAGCATTTCAAAACCTGGTCGTAGGCGGCAAGGACAGGAAAGCGGGAAATCTCTTTTGTACGGCGAAATTGATCGAGAAGCGAAGCGCATTCGGCTTCATGCTCGTCGAACAAGCGCCACAGCCGCGCCACATCGGCCATTTCGAAGTTCCAGACGGAGAATTGCTGCTCGTCGGCAAGTCTCACATCCGAGTACTTGAATCCAGGCGCCCATTCGATATCGTAGACGCTTTCTACGCCCTGTAAAAAAGCGACTATGCGCTCGAGTCCGTAGGTAAGTTCGGCGGGTACGAGGTCGAGGTCGATGCCGCCGCACTGCTGGAAATACGTGAACTGCGTAATCTCGAGTCCATCGAGCATGACTTGCCAGCCGACGCCCCAGGCTCCTAGAGTGGGCGACTCCCAATTGTCTTCTTCGAGCTTGATATCGTGCTTGCGGAGATCGATGCCGATGGCCGCAAGGCTTTCGAGATACTGCTCGATTACTTCATCCGGTGAGGGCTTGAGTATCACCTGGAGCTGCTGGTGCTTGTAGAGCCGGTTTGGGTTCTCGCCATAGCGGCCGTCGGCGGGGCGGCGGCTGGGCTGCACATAAGCTACTTTGTAGGGTTTTGTGCCAAGGACTCGGAGAAATGTCTCCGGCGCCATGGTGCCCGCGCCCACTTCCAGATCGTAAGGTTCCTGGATGATGCAGCCGCGATCGGACCAGTATTTTTTCAGTTTGAAAACCGTTTCCTGATAGGAATCCATTGCTTACAGGCCCTCTAGAATAGCTGGCGTCAGGAATCGGCGCTCGGCATGCTCTTCCATCCGGCGAATCAGAAAGCGCCGCAAATCGGCGGCTGTGTCCTTGGTCCAGACCCGATCGGGCAGGCTGGAAATGTGTGCGTGCAACATTTGTTTCGCTATGGCGCGCGATTGCTCCTCTAATTTTGGTTGTACCGCGAGATCCGGCAAAAACCCCGACAAACGCGTGGCCCAAAGTGAAAAGTACGTAATTGCGCGCCACAAGCGGCCCTGGACTTCCGAGTGCATATGCCCGAGGGTCGCGGTCAACAAGCGAAAGAACTGTTCGTTCACCTCGTGAGGCGGCAGCAACTGATCGCTCACCTCCGCAATGTAGTCGAGGCCTACGCTAAAGTCGAAATCGGAAACCAGATCGAATTGCGAGCATAACAGCTCGCAAGAGTTCAAATTAGCCAGTTCGCGCGTTTCCTTTTGCGAGTACGACAAGTTCACCAGCGACAGCCGTTCCAACCCCGACCCGAAACTGTTCTTGGGCTTGCGCGCCCTTCTCGCTACTCCTCGCAACTTACCCTGGTCGCGCGTAAAAAAACTGACGATCAGGTCGGCCTCGCGAAACGGATAAGTACGCAACACATAGGTTTCGCTTACCCGAGCGGCCATTGATTGCGAATAGTTCAAGGGTAGCAGAGCTTGTTTTATCGAATAAAGGCGGGACTGAAGTCCCGCGCGGGCTAAAAGCCCACCCTCCACGTGCTAAAAGCGAACCTTCCCCTCGGTTCAGGCGGCGCGAGAGAGCAGGTCACGCGTATTGAACGGGGGCAGGTGCCAGGGTTCGATGCCTTTCTGGCGGGAGGCGAGGAGGACGCGGCGCTTGAAATAGAGCTGCCAGTCGCGAGTTGAACAAACGAACCCAAACTGGTTTGGCTGAATGTTTTCAATCTCATCCGGGTGCTGGCAGGCGATCTGGAACAGTTGTTCGAGTTCTTGTGCCTCGCGTTCGCGGCGTTCGGCCTGCATTTCATGGAGCCGCTTTAGGGTTTGGAGGAAGCGACGAGAGAGACGTGACTCGTAGGTGGAAAGCGTGTTGAGCGGGTCCTTGGACCGGCGCATGGTTTCGGCGAACGCGAAGGCGGTGTGAGATTCGGGATGGCCGGTTTCCCACTCATCGCCATGTTCGGAGTGGCCGATGGAAAAGAGGTTGTGCTCGGCGGCCGCTAAGCGGTGGAGACGGAATTGAAGATCGGCGCAGGCGTTGGCCAGTTCGAGTTCGGGAGCACCGACGGGTTGGAGATCGGCGACATAGCGGGCGGTGAACTGGTCGTAGGATTTCAGTTCTTCCTCGGGCAGGTGAATGACCTGGGAGAGAATGCCGTGGCGGGTAGCGTTTAGGGAAGAACGTTTCTTGCCGTCGGGGGAAGTGGGACCTTTGGATCTCTTTGCGTTCTCGCGATTGGCACGGAGACGGGCTTCAGAGGGGGGTTGCTTGGACGGCGCCAAGGGATCGGTTTCAGAGATGTTTTCGGTCATGGAGAATTACCTGGTTGACAGGTAGCACGCACGCGACCGGGGGACGGTGACCGGTTGGAGGTAAGTGGTTGAGGACAGGGCGAATTTGGGGGGGCAGATTTCTGTGAATCAGTCGTGGCTCCGCCTGCCGCTACGGCTCCTCGATGCTGAAAAAGCTTGCGACCGCGACCGATCCTTCGAGTGGCTCAGGCAATGTGAGTATCCCTTGTCGATCAAGGCTCATTTCGGTACGCACGCCGGGGCTGCCTCGATGGACTCTTACGGTATGTTTCATGGGACATATGACCCAAACTTCCAGGACTCCCTGGTCCCGGTAAAGCTCGACCTTTCGTTTCACCTTTCGATTGGCCGGAGAGACCACTTCGACCACCAGAATTGGAGGTACTGAAAGGAATTGATCGGTGTGGCACGCCTGTTGCCACTGTTGCTTCGTGACAACGAGCACATCCGGTGCGGGCATGCTATGCGCATCAGGAAACCGCACATTGGTGTTGGTTTGTGCCGTGTAAGGGCGACCTTCGAGTGCTTTGGTCAAAAGTGCCAAGACGTTCTTGACAATCTGCTGGTGTAGCGGCTTCGGTTGTGGCGACATCACAATTTGGCCGTAAATGAGTTGGTCCCGCAGACCAGGAAATCCCTCGAACGCCTCGTACTGCTCCACGGTGATCGGTGGCGCTTCTGTTGCGGTTGCCATTACTCATCCATTTTGACGCAATCCGCTTGCTATCGCGCGCGGCTCTGTAGGCCGACTGTCAGGGGGGACGTGACAAAGCTTGGCTATGCGTTTATCGCTTGCATCAAGCCGCGAATGTAGCCGAAGGCGAATGCAAATGCCTGTCTACCGCCCGTGTCTCCTTCAATACGGGGGACGTGGTCGGGCATCAGCATGCCGTCATAGCCTACTTCTTTGTACACGCGCAGCACGGCGAGCATATCCACATCGCCTGCATCGGGAAATGTCTCCTGAAAATTCAAGAATCCGCCGTGGATGTTTCGAAAATGGACGTTGAATATTTTGTTCCTGGTTCCGAAATAGCGGATCACGTCCGGGAGCTCGTTGCGCGGATTGCGCAGCATCTCGGATACTGTTCCTTGGCAAAAATTCAATCCATGGTAGGGGCTGGGATGAATGGCGATGAACCGTTTGAGGCCATCGACGCTGCCGAGCACGCGATGGACGCCGCGAAAACCCGTGTCCGCGGGCATGGCCGGATCGTGGGGATGGCACGCGATGCGCACCTTGTATTCTTCAGCCACCGGCACAACGCGATCGAGGAAATAGGTGATGCGCTCCCACATCATGCCGGCGCTGACGGGGCCCGCTTCGGTAAGCGGCGAATTCTGCGGCTCCTGCGCGTAGACAAATGTGCTATAGGTCGAGCCGCCGCGGCCGCGTGTCGGTTCCGTGCGCACGACGCCCAAAATGGTCATGTTGTACTTAAGCAGCGGAATGCCGGCCTGCGCGCAATTCCGAATCATCTGGCAAATGTTGTCGATCTCTCGATCGCGCTCGGGACTGGAGCCCAGCATGATATCCGGATTCTCGGCTTTCGCGATGTAGGCCGAACTCAGGGGAAGGGGCACGGCGGCGAGCGTTATGCCAAACGATTCGACTCGCTCGCGCAGCCGCTTCAAGCCATCGACCGACCAGTTTTCGTCAAAGCGCGCCGATGGCATCTGGCTGCAGATATGAGTCACACCGAGGGCCGCCAGAACGCGGAGGGTGTCGTTATCGGAGGCGTGCTGCGTGCCGAGCTTCATTCGGGCTGGCGCCGATGCCATGGCGCGGAAGCTAGACGTCAGAGCCAGACCTGCAGAAGCCAATCCGGCGGCTTTATGAAAAGATCTTCGATTGAGTGCTGTCATCGTGGTTCCTTAAGGGTGCGCCCGATCATGAAGATATCCAGTCTGAAGCTACATTCGATCGCCATTGCCGATCCTCCTTTGCGCAGCTCGTATGGTCTTCATGCGCCATGGGCGCTCCGGACCATTGTTGAACTGGAAACCGACGAACGTATCACAGGCATTAGTGAGACATTTGGAGGCGCCGCGCCGCGCACGGCGCTCGAAGCTCTGCGCCCCCAAGTTGAGGGGCTGGACCCCTTCCAGATGGCGAGACTTCACGAAGACATGATACGGCGCGCGGACGTTGCAGAAGAAGTGCCGGGCGGCCGAACGCAGACCTGGCTGGTGCCCGGAGAGAATCCATTGGATCAGCAGAACCGGAGCTACGCCGCTATTGAAATCGCTTGCCTGGACATTATCGGTAAAGCCATAGGGAAACCGGTTTGCGACATGCTCGGAGGCCGGGTCCGCAGCAAGGTTGCGTTTTCAGCCTACCTTTTCTATAAGCACGGCGGCGGGGGCGGAGATGGAACCTATGCCGACAAATACGGCGAAGTTATGGACGCCGATGCGACTGTTCGCGAGTGCCGGCAGATGGTCGAAGAGTACGGGTTCCAGGAGATCAAGCTGAAGGGAGGCGTGCTCGAGCCCGAGCGGGAGATTGAAACCGTCAAAAAGCTGCGCGACGTGTTTGGGCCGCACGCTCCTCTACGAATCGATCCAAACTGCGCCTGGTCCATCGGCACTTCCGTAGCGGTTGGCGAATCGTTGCGCGAAGAGCTTGCGGGCGGCGGCTATCTCGAGGACCCGTGCCCGGAACTGAGTGGGATGAGCGGGGTTCGCAAGAAACTGCTCGAGAAAGGCGTAGACATTCCGTTGGCCAGCAATGTAGCTGTGACCAGCTTTCCCGACGTAACCCGCGCGCGGGAACTGGATGCGGTTCAGATTGTGCTGTCGGACCCTCACTACTGGGGCGGTCTTCGCGAGCTTCAGTATCTCTCGCATCTGACGCAGGTCTTGGGCATGGGTCTTTCGATGCATTCGAATTCGCATTTGGGAGTGAGCCTGATGGCGATGACGCATGCCGCGGCAGTGTGCCCGAACCTGACGTTTGCTTGCGACACGCATTATCCATGGCAGACCGAGAGAGATGAAATTGTGGCTGGGGGCCGGATCAAGTTTCACGAGGGTTCGGTGGTTATTCCCGAAAAGCCGGGCTTGGGAGTGGAACTGGACTACGATCAATTGGCGCGCGGGCGCGAGCGCTATGAGAAGATCCCCTATCGCCGGCGGGATGATGAAGCCGAGATGCGCGAACGCGTAGACCCGGAATGGAAACGGATTTTACCGCGATGGTGAATGGGTAAGACGTCGGCAAAGACGAAACCGTCGCGTTCGAGAATCTCACCTGTCTCGACCTCTATCGGATGCGAGAAGACGGGAGCGTCGTACACGAACGTATGGAATTCACCGTTTTCGCCGCATGGATCGACTTCCGGCGGTAATTGATCGAGGAATTTGGACTCGAAGTCGCGGCCGGCGAAGGAGCGGTCGAGCTTTCGAGGATCGACGCACGTGACTTTGGCCTTCACACCGGTGCGTATCATTTCCGATGCCAGCTCGCGAGTGGGGATATGCCACACGGGGAACATTGGCTCGAGGCCGGTTCCCTGCAACTGGCGCTCGCGGTAACTTCGGATGTCTTCGAGAAAGAGATCGCCAAAAGCGATGGCGGTGACGTTCTCGGCGAGGGCCCGGCGGCAGACTGCGCCCATCCGATCTTCATACACGGAGTTCGCACAGGGCCAGGGAAGTTCGACGGGCCAGAGCGGGATGCCGGCGAGGTGGGCTTGTGTTTCGACGAGGCGGCGCCGTACGGCATGCATCGCCACACGGTCAGCGGCGGTGTTGAATGTGGTGATCAGCGCGGCGACCTGAATGCCGGATGTTTGTCTGAGTAAGTGCAGGGTCCAGGCGCTGTCCTTGCCGGTGCTCCAGGATAGGGCTACGCGCTTCATGCGACGGCCGCGGAGGATGCCGACACGTCGCGTAGCCAGCGCCAGTGATGTTCTTCGGTTCGGTCGCCCGAAACGATGCCGTGAAGAATCTCCGCCACGATTTCGGCGGTTCTTGAGATCGTCATGCCGGACCGGTTGAAGAATAAGATGCCGTCGGCGAAGGCGACTTTGCCGCCGCGAACCGCGCGCAGTTTGTTCCACCACGGGTAGCGCTCGAGTACGGGCAGCTCTTCCATCGAGCGGCGGAGATTGAAGCCGCACGGCGCGACGATGAGGTATTCGGGATCGGCGCTCTGGACCTGCTCGGAAGGGATGGCGAACGAATGCTGTCCCTTATTCGAGAGGGCGATTTCGCCGTTTGCGGCTTCAACGAGCTCGGGACCCCAATTGCCCATGGGAAAGACCGGGTCAGTCCATTCGAGCACCACGACGGACCGGCGCGGAAGCGACGCGGTTCGCTCGCGCAACGTCTCGATGCGCTTGCGTTCGCATGCGATCAGTGCGCGGCCTCTCGACTCGCAGTCGAGAGCCAGGCTGATTTCTAAGATCGTATCGAAGATGCCGTCGACCGTGCTGGCACTTAGAGGGAGCACACGGGCGCCCGGGATGGATACGCCGCTCCTTGCTATATCGCCTGGCGTTATAGCACAAACGTCACAATGGGATTGAGCCACGATCAGGTCGGGCGCGAGCGCGCGAATGCAATCGGTATGGATGCGGTACAAAGGCTCGCCGGAACGGAGCCGGCGATTCACTTCGCGATCGATTTCTCCGCTCGATACGGAAATGTCGAATGCCGGCTCGCTGCATTCGGGCAGCGATCGGACCCACGGCGGGTTATCGCATTCATGAGAGCGGCCGACCAGGGTGTCACCCATGTCGAGCGCGCAAATGATTTCGGTCGCGCTGGCTAGCAGTGACACTACTCGCATGCGTTTGCAAGACCGCTCCCTTGCGGTCGCGGCTCGGTTGGGATTATCGCTTGCCTGGGCATGTCGCGCTCAGAGCGGATTCGGTTAACGGGTTTGAGGGAATCCCAGGTCGACCTGGCTCGCGCTTGGATCGGGCCAGCGGCTGGTGACGACTTTGGCGCGCGTGTAGAATTGAATGCCTTCGGGGCCATACATGTGTAGGTCGCCAAAGAGCGAGGCCTTCCAACCGCCGAAGCTGTAATAGGCCACGGGCACGGGAATCGGGACGTTGATGCCTACCATGCCGGCTTCCACATCGAACTGGAATTGGCGCGCGGCTCCTCCGTCGCGAGTGAAAATCGCGGTTCCATTGCCCATGGGATGGTCGTTGATTAAACGGACGGCTTCGCCGTAGCTCGGCGTGCGGACAACGCTTAAGACAGGCCCGAAGATTTCTTCTTCGTAGCAGCGCATGCCGGGCTTGACATGATCGAGGAGACAGGGGCCGAGAAAGAATCCGGTTTGTTGAGTGACGCGGTCGAGGCGGCCGTCGACCGCGACTGTTGCTCCTTCGGCGGCTGCCGTAGCTACGGATGAGGCGACACGGTCGCGATGCTCCGTGGTAATCAGCGGCCCCATGCCGGTCTGCTCTTCGAATCCCGAGCCGACTTTGATGCGGGCTATGCGCTCGCGAATGGCGTCGATCAATGGATCGGCAATGGCGCCCACAGCCACTACGACGGAGATGGCCATGCAACGTTCGCCCGCCGAGCCGTAAGCGGCGGAAACGGCGGCGTCGGCCGCCATCGCCACATCCGCGTCGGGCAATACCAGCATGTGGTTTTTGGCTCCGCCGAGCGCCTGGACACGCTTTCCGTTTTGTGTTGCAGTCCGGTAAATATAGTTTGCTACAGGGGTCGAACCCACGAAGCTGATGGCCTTGATATCGGGATGTTCCAAAAGACGATCGACAGCGACGCGATCACCTTGCACGACATTAAAGACGCCATCGGGGAACCCGGCTTCCCGCATCAGCTCCGCCAAAAAGAGCGAGACTGATGGGTCCTTTTCAGACGGCTTGAGAATAAACGTGTTTCCGCAGGCGATGGCGTTCGAGAACATCCACATGGGGACCATTGCCGGGAAGTTGAACGGTGTAATTCCGGCGACGACGCCGAGCGGCTGACGAATCTGGTAGACATCGACGCCGCGGCTCGCTTGCTCAGAGTATTCACCTTTCAAAAGATTGGGGACGCCGCAGGCAAACTCAATATTCTCGAGACCTCGCGCGACTTCGCCCATTGCATCCGCCAGGGTCTTGCCGTGTTCGAGCGTGAGTAATTCGGCTATGGCCGCGCGATGAATGTCGACAAGATGATGCAGCCGGAACATGGCTTCGGCACGGCGCGAAAGCGGTGCGGCACGCCATCCTGGAAATGCCGCCTTAGCGGCTGCTACGGCGCGATCTACATCTTCTTTGCTCGCAAAATCAACTTTGGCGCGCTGTTCGCCCGTGGCCGGATTCCAAACCATGCCCGACCGCCCCGAGTCCGATGCGGCGGCTTTTCCGCCGATCCAATGCGTTACCGTTTTGAGTTCGGTTACTTCACCGACTGGCATGTTTCACCTCTTTCAAACATTTGCCATTACAGGTTGAGTTGAGCGTACGTCAGTTGCCTTGGCCATGAAGCGTTCGAGCAACGCGAGGCCGTCCTCGATGATGTCAAGCCCGTGCGACAGCTCTTCTTTTGTGACGATCAATGGAGGGCAAATCCACAGCATGTTGAAGCGCGAAAAGGCGTACAGGTGTTGCGATTTCAGATGGACAGCCAAAAGGGTCATTTCCGGGCTTGTTCCGTTGAAGGGCGCGAGCGGCTCTTTTGTCTCCTTGTTCTTGACAAGCTCGATGGCGCTGAAGAGCCCCTTGTAGCGGACGTCGCCTACACAGGCGTAGCGGCGCTTCATCGCGTCGAGACGTTCGGCGAGGTACGCGCCTTGGGTTTCGACGTTTTCGAAGATGTTCTCTTCTTCGTACACGCGCAGATTGGCTACTGCGGCCGCGCACGAAACCGGATGGCCGCTGTAGGTTAAGCCGGCCCACAGCATATGTGTTTCGAAAAAGTCGGCGATCTCCTTTTTGACGACGACGGCGCCGAGCGGCATGTAGCCGCTGGTGAGGCCCTTGGCGCTTGTGACGATGTCCGGTTTGATGCCGTAATGCTGGGTTGCGAGCCATTTGCCTGTGCGGCCGAAACCGCTCATGACTTCATCGTCGATAAGCAGGATGGAGTATTTGTCGCAAAGAGCGCGCAGCTTCGGATAGTAATCGTCGGGTGGAACAAGCAATCCGTTCGAGCCGGTTATGCCCTCGACCAGAATGGCGGCGATGGTATCAGGGCCTTCCATCTGAATGATTTCTTCAATGTGGCTCACACACTCGCGCCGGCAACTGTCGGGAGTTTTGCCAAAGGGGCAGCGGTAGCAGTAGGGATCGAACGCGCGCACGATGTTTGGAGTGCCCGGCTCAACAGGCCAGCGGCGCGGGTCGCCAGACGCGGTCATGGCTCCCATGGTTGCGCCGTGATAGGAGCGATAGCGGGCAATCACCTTGTCGCGGCCAGTGTACAGGCGGGCCATTTTCAAGGCGTTCTCGTTCGCCTCCGCTCCGCCCAGCGTGAAGAAGGCTTTCGCGAGTCCGGTCACTTCGGCCAGTTTCTTGCCCAAAACTCCTCGCGGCTCGGTGGCGAAGCCAGGACCTGCGAAGCATAACTCGTCGACCTGCTTCTTGATGGCTTCGAGGACTTTCGGGTGCTGATGCCCGATGTTCAGGTTGATGAGCTGCGAGCTGAAGTCGAGCCACTTGTTGCCATCGCCGTCCCAGAACCACACGCCTTGCGCCCGGGTTAAGTGAATGGGGTTAGCCGTGCTTTGAACCGACCACGAGAACATTGTGTAATCGCGGTTTTCCCGGATCACGTCAGTTGAATTGCGGGCCATGTTTCTCCTTCACGGTTGGATCGAACACACCTCCATGTTAGTGCTTTGCCAGGTACTCGGAAAGCCGGGCGGTTTTGGGAAGCGGCCTGCCCTGCTCGAGCGCTTCGTCGAGCTGAGACAAAGAGCGTTGCACAAAGCGCACGGTCAACCATCGCAGAGGCTCGAGTTCCCAGTTTGGCGAGCGCCTTTGAGCCAGTGGGAGAGACGTAAGCTCAGTGGGTTTGTTCAGGATCAGGCCGGATAGCAATCTGCCGGCTAGATTAGCTGTCGAAACACCCTGCCCGGTATAGCCGGCTGCGATGGCGATGCGCGATCGCTCATCGAAGTCTACGGACGGCATCCAGTCGCGCGGCATGCCGACGGGGCCACCCCAGCGATGCGTGAACCGGATACCTTCGAGTGGGGGGAACCATTGAATCAGCGATTGTTGAATGCGTTTGTGCGTTTCCTCGTGGCGGTCCTGTTCATCGGTAATTTTAGAAGCAAAGACATAAGGCGCGCCGCGGCTGCCGAATAGGATTCGCCCATCGGCAGTCCTTGTAAGGTAGTCGACCGTGTATTTGTTTGAAGCGAGACTTTCACGATTTTGCCAGCCAATTTGCGACCACTGCGCGGCAGTGAGAGGCTCGGTCAGGGAAATCAGCGAATAAACCGGGAGCAGAGCGCGATGAAGTTTTCTGAGACGCGTGAGGTAGGCTTCTCCGGCGAGCACAAGGGCGCGGTTCGCTGACAATTCACCGGCGCGCGTGATGAGCTTTGGCGCTGCGCCTCCTTCAAAATCGGTGACTTCGGTCCGTTCGTAGATCAGTCCTCCGTGTTTTTCGACTGCGCGCGCGAGACCGCGCGCTAAACGTGCGGGATGAATGCTTGCTCCTTCAGGCGTATAGAGCGCGCCATCGATTTGAGTTGCGTTCACGCGCTCTTTCGCTTCTTCGGCAGTCAGCATCTGGAAATGGCTCGCTAAGCCTAAGTCTTTGTAGCTTGAGTAAGTGTTTCGGACGGCAGGAATTTGATGCGCGCCGCGTGCGACGCTCAAAATACCGCCTTTGTGAAAGTGCGCGTCAATTTCTTCCACTTCGCAGACGCGGCCGATTTCATCGACTGAAGCGAACATGGCGAGGGCCACGCGGCGAGCGGCGTCGGCGCCAAATCGTTCTTTGAGCAGCGCGGGTGTGACGGGGAAACGCGACGAACACCAGCCGCCGTTACGACCAGAGGCTCCGAAGCCTGCAATCTCTTTTTCGATGAGGGCGACCTTGAGACTTGGTTGCTCTCGCAGGAGATAGTAAGCGGTCCAGAGACCGGTGTAGCCCGCGCCGAGAATCGCCACATCTACAGTTTCGGAGTGAGTAAGAGATGGCCGCGGGATGAGTGGTTCGCCAGAGGATTCTAGCCAGTAGCTGTAACTTGCATAATCGGTCATAGCGGATGGATGACCCGGTCAAGAAACTGGCGCGTGCGCGGGATTTTGGGATTGCTGAAAATCTGCTCCGGCGGGCCGCTTTCTATAATCCTGCCTTCATCGAGAAAGAGAACACGGCCAGCGACTTCGCGGGCGAAACTCATTTCGTGGGTGACTACGACCATGGTCATTCCACCTTCGGCGACGGAACGCATCAGAGAGAGGATGTCGCCGACGCGTTCGGGATCGAGCGCGGAAGTGGGTTCGTCGAACAGAATGGCGATGGGGTTCATGGCAAGGGCGCGAGCGATGCCGACACGCTGCTGCTGGCCGCCCGACAATTGCGATGGATGCGCATTCGCTTTGCCATCGAGTCCGACTCGTTCGAGAAGTTGAAGGGCGCGATCGCGCGCGATGGAGGGTGAAACGCCGAGCACGTGGATTGGGCCTTCGGTGACGTTTTCGAGAACCGTGCGATGCGGGAATAAGTTGAATCGCTGAAACACCATTGCTACTTGTTGGCGGACTTTTCGTTTTGTTTTTTCGTTGACGGGGATTCCGTTCACAACCACTTCGCCTTCGTCGCACAACTCGAGGCCGTTGATGCACCGCAGCAGGGTCGATTTTCCCGAGCCAGACGGTCCAATCAGGCAGACAACTTCGCCTTTCGCGACCGAGAATGTAACGCCGCGCAGAATCTCGTGAGATCCGAATCGCTTTGATACGTTCGAAACGGAGATCATGCTCGTTTGAATCTCCGCTCGAGGCGCTTCGTCAGGATGGAGAGCGGCAAGCTCATGAGGAGATAGAGCAGGGCGACGAGCGTGTAGACGCTCATGTTCCTGAAGGTTGAGACGGCGATGAGCTGGCCGGCGCGCGTCAGCTCGGAGACGGTGATGGTGGAGGCGATGGAGGAATCTTTAAGGAGCATGATTGCGGTGTTGCCGAAGGGCGGCAGGATAACGCGGACGGCGAGCGGGAACGTGACTCGCCGCAAGATGACTGCATCGGACATTCCTAAACTTTGAGCGGTTTCAATCAGCGAGGGATCGACGGAGAGGAAACCGGCGCGGAAATTTTCGGCCTGATAGACGGAATAGGCAAGGCCGAGACCCAGCACTCCGGCTGAAAACGCGTCAAGTTGGATGCCGATTTCCGGGACGACGAAATACATGTAGAAAAGCTGGACAATGATGGGGATTCCGCGTATGGTGTTGACGATTGTCTGGCTTATGGCGCGAAGAACCCGGAAGCGCGACAACGCCATCAGCGCCCAGCCGAAACCCAGCACGATACTGACGGCCAAAGCGAACAGCGTAATCTCGATGGTGACACCGATTCCATGCAGCAGAAAGGGAAGGAACTCGCGCGCGTCTGCCAGGAAAGAGTTCACGGCTATTGAAGATTCCAGCGGATCAGAATCGTCTTGAGCGACGACGGTCCTATTTGGCGGATCGAATTGTTGATTTCAGAGAGGAGCTGGGGCTCGCTCTTTCTGACGATCAGGCAAACATCTTCGCGCGACGGAGGGCGGAACGACGAAGCATAGCGAAGATTCGACGGTTTCGTTTTATCCATTTCGTAGCGGAGAATTGGTGCGTCTCCGTAGGCAGCGTCGATGCGGCCGAATCGGAGATCGCGCAGGATATCGTACAGACTGTCGTAGGTCTTGATGTCTTTCGGTGAAGCGGGCCGCAGTTGATCGACGTACATGGTTCCCACCTGCGCGCCAACACGCAATCCTTTCAAGTCTGCCAGTGACCGATATTGCTTCTTGTCGGCCGCGGAGACAACCAGTCCGGCTCCGTAGGAGTAGACCGGATCGCTAAAGTCCACGACTTTGGCGCGTTGAGGGGTCTTGAGCATTGCTGCGGCAATGATGTCGATCTTTCTGGCAAGCAGGGAAGGAATTAGCGCGCTGAAGGCCGTTTCTCTAAACTCGGCTTGAAATCCCGCGTTCTGAGCTAGCGCGCGGGTCAGTTCCACAAGCGCTCCAGTGAGTGTGAACGTGTGAATGTCGATGAAGCTGAAAGGGACACCGGTGGGCGACGATCCTACGATGTAGCGAGGCTTCGCCGCGGAGTTGACCGTGCGCGCGAGGCGCCCCATGACAGGAAGGGAGACCAATGAGAGAAATTTCCTTCGCGAGGCATAGCGCATTGACAATCTTCATTTGAATACTATAATCGGGCGTGAAACAAGTGGGTCGCGTTCCATCTGGAATCGTAAACGGAGCGGCGTTGGAACAAACGGAGCCGGTTTCTTCCAACACGCTCACTCGCGGCCTAGGACTTTTCGATTCGACCATGTTAGTGGCCGGATCGATGATCGGGTCCGGCATCTTCATCGTTTCGTCTTCGATGGCGCGCGAGTTGGGCAGCGCGGGATGGCTGCTGGTTTCGTGGGTGATTACCGGCGTTTTGACACTGGCCGCGGCGCTGTCCTATGGGGAATTGGCGGCTATGATGCCGCGGGCCGGCGGCCAATACGTGTATCTGCACGAGGCGTATTCGCCGCTGTGCGGGTTTCTGTATGGCTGGACGCTTTTTCTTGTGATTCAAACCGGCACGATTGCCGCGGTTGCGATCGGATTCGCGCGTTATCTTGGCACGCTTTGGCCGCTCATTTCGGAGACGCGGTATATCGTGCGGCCGCTTCACATTTTGCCGCAATATGCGGTGTCGCTTTCGACGGCTCAACTTTTGGGTATTTTGATCATCGTCATTCTCACGTGGACCAATGCGCAGGGCATCCAGTACGGCAAGCTGATCCAGAATTTTTTTACGTGCATCAAGATCGGGTCGTTGATCGCGGTGATCGTTTTGGGATTCTTCGTGGGGTGGAACAGTAAAGCGGTTTTTGGGAACTTCTCTCACCCGTTCACGCCAAATGGCTTGATCGAAATCGCGCCAGGGCTTACGCTGTACACGGTTTTTGGGCTGATTGTAGCTTTGTGCGTAGTGCAGACAGGCTCGCTATTTGCGGCGGATGCGTGGAACAACATCACGTTCACGGCGGGCGAGGTGAAGAATCCGCGCCGCAACGTTCCGCTGTCGCTTTTTTTGGGGACGGTGATCGTGATTGGTCTCTATTTGTTGGCTAACAGCGCGTATCTGGTGGTTTTACCGTTGACGGGCATTCAAAATGCGCCGTCGGACCGGGTGGCTGGATCGATGCTGCAGGCCATTTATCCTACGCTAGGCGGAGCAATGATTGCCATCGCGATCATGATCTCTGGATTTGGCTGCATCAATGCCCTGGTGTTATCGGGCGCTCGCGCGTATTACGCGATGGCGTGTGACAAGCTTTTCTTCGGGCGCCTGTCGCGCCTGAACCGCGCTCATGTACCGGGCGCTTCTCTCACACTGCAAGCGGGTTGGGCGATTGTCCTGGTGCTGGCGCGAACGTATAATCCGGCTACGCAGAAATTCGGGAATCTGTTCAGCGATCTGCTCGACTATGTGATTTCGGCGGCGTTGATCTTTTACATTCTGACGATTGGCGGCGTGTTTCTGCTGCGAAAGCGTCTGCCCGACGCTCCGCGGCCTTACAAGGCGTTTGGTTATCCGATTGTGCCCGCTTTATACATCGTGAGCGCGACTTTTTTATTGGCGATTCTGTTTATTTACCGGCCTGCGACTACGTTTCCTGGTTTAGCGATTGTGCTTATCGGCGTGCCGGTGTATTTTGCATTCCGGCAGGCGGCGCGGTCGAGCCGTAGAGGAAAGGCGCTTTCGACATGAGCCTGACAAGCATACAATCCGCTATTCACCTGGGGACATCGATCCCCGGGCCGCGGTCAATTGAATTGATGAATCGTCGCCAAAAGAGTTTGCCTAAGGGAGTGGGGTGCGCGGTACCCGTGTTTGTCAGCCGCGCGGAGGGCGCGCTGGTCGAGGATGTGGACGGCAACCGGTTTCTCGATTTTGCGGGCGGTATCGGGTGCGTGAATGCGGGGCACAGGCCTCCGGGCGTGGTTTCGGCGATACGAAATCAAGCTGAGAAATTTCTGCATACGTGCTTCATGGTCACGCCCTACGAGAGTTTCGTCGAGCTGGCGGAAGCGCTAAACGCGAGGACGCCAGGCGCGTTTCCAAAGAAAACGTTTTTTGTCAATAGCGGAGCTGAAGCAGTCGAGAATGCGGTGAAGATAGCGCGGAACTACACGGGGCGGCCGGCTGTCGTCGGGTTTGAAGACGCCTTTCACGGGCGCACGTTACTCGGGCTGAGCCTGACGGGAAAGACGGTACCGTACAAGGCCGGTTTTGGTCCGTTTGTTCCGGAAGTTTACCGGATGCCGTATGCCTATTGTTACCGGTGTGCCTATCATCTTACGTACCCGAGCTGTGAGGTGGAATGTGCGGAGCGGCTCAGTTCGCTGTTTCAAAAATATGTAGAGGCGAAGGCGGTAGCGGCGGTGATTTTCGAGCCGGTTCTAGGTGAAGGCGGTTTCGTCGCGCCACCTGCGGAGTGGTTCCAGACGATCGCGCGCATCTGCCGCGAGCACGGCATCGTAACGATTGCCGACGAGGTGCAGACGGGATTCTGCCGGACGGGTTCGCTGTTCGCATCGGAAACATTCGGCTTTGAACCGGACATGATTGTGACGGCGAAGTCGCTCGCCTCAGGCATGCCGATTGGGGCGATAACCGGGCGCGCGGAGATTATGGATGCGCCGATGCTGGGCGGTATCGGCGGCACGTTTGGCGGCAATCCGGTTTCCTGCGCGGCGGCGCTCGCGACACTCAAAACGATTGACGAGCTGAACTTGCCGGAGCGAGCGCGGCGCATTGGCCAAATGTTCGAACGAGCGACGCGAAACTGGATGGAGCGATTTCGATTGATCGGCGATATTCGGGGCGTGGGAGCAATGCGCGCAATCGAGCTGGTGAAAAATCGCTCGACGAAAGAACCGGCGAGCGAGGAAACGAAACAGGCACTCTCGGCGTGTCACCGGCGCGGGCTGCTGATTATTTCAGCGGGAACGCTCGGCAATGTGATCCGCTTACTGGCGCCGCTGGTTGCTACGGACGAGCAGATTGAGGAAGGGCTCGGAGTGCTCGAAGAAAGCCTGGCGGAAGTGGACGCCCAATTTGGGGCGTAGTAGACACGGAAATGAGCCGAAAACATGCAGCTTCCGTTTCTGGAGTTTCTCGCCCGCCTGGGATCGGGTCTACTGCTGGGAACCATTGTGGGCCTCGAGCGGCAGTGGCGCCAGCGCATGGCCGGTACGCGCACGAATGCTCTGGTGGCCGCCGGCGCGTCGGCATTTGTGATGTGCGCATTTCTGGTGCGTGATACCTCTCGGAGCGAAGCTCAAATCGTTTCGTATGTGGTTTCGGGCGTGGGATTTCTTGGAGCCGGCGTTATTTTCAAGGATGCGGGCAGCGTCCGCGGATTGAACACCGCAGCAACCATCTGGTGTTCGGCGGCCATCGGAGCTATTTGCGGGTTGGGATACATGCACTATGCCGCCTCCGTGGCAGTCGCCGTGCTTCTCGCTAACATTGGGCTTCGTCCGCTCGCTTATCGCATTCACCCGATCCAGCAGGAAGGCAGCGAACAGGAAATCGACTACAGCTTCGAACTCATATGCCGCGCGGAAGACGAGGCTCGGATGCGCGCGCTGTTGGTGCAGACTCTGAGCCGGAGCGGGCTTACGCTCGCCGGACTGCGAAGCGAGGACATTGAAGGGACTTCGAAGCTGAGAGTGTCCGCACAAATCAGAGGACTGGGCCGACAGAACGATGCTTTGGAACAGATGGTTGCAAGGCTTTCGTTGGAGCCTGGCGTCACGTCTGTGAGTTGGGCGGTTGTGGCGCAGGCGATTGAGTGAGCCGTTAGCCCGGATTTCTTACAACAAGTGTCGGCATGAGTGCCGACACCGCTGGCTGGCCTACAATGCCGATGCCCGGCTCGGGCACAAGCCCCAAATAACAGCTCACTCGCACAGCATAGATCACGTGGCCATCGTTGTCGTCGCGTTCAGCAATGAGCCGCGTTCCAGGAGTGTTGAAACAGGGATTTTGTGGTTTTGTGGCGCAGGCGATCGAGTTAGCGAGGTGTGAGTTCCGGCAGGCTGATAACCCAGGGCTGCGGATTGATGGGAACGACGACTGCTGGATGCGCCTCGCGCTCGGTTCGAGCCTGCTTCCAGGATTCGAGATCGGCAGTGTAGCGGTTGAAATGCATGTCAGCCAGTTTTCCGGTTCGAAAGTTGATGATGATGGCCAAGGCGAATACGCCGAGCAGCAGGCCACTTCGCCGTCCTGCTGGCCAGTTTGGAAATACGCGGAGCGCTAGAGCTGCGACCAAGTAACCGAAACAGCAGCAGGCGCAGAAAAAGTAACGGTCGGCTCCGAAGCGGATGAATTGGCCGAAGCCTTGTAGCGATTCGCGGACCTCGGTTCGCACAATGAGGGCGCACGCGAGCGATGCAAGAGCCAGGTAAACGACGGTTGTGACGGTCAATTGGAGTTGGGCGGACGATTTTCGCACGAATCGCCAGACGAGAAGCCCGACAGCGGCCAAAGCAATCAGGCCTGCAAAATGAAATCCTTTAGTGACCAATGAATAGGCGTGCCTTTGGCCTAACAGACCTGAGAGAACGACCTGGTTCGAAAGCGAAACGGGGACCGCGATCAGCGTCTGTGTGGCGGCTTCCTTGAAGCCGACCTCGCCTGCCGGATGTTGCTCGACCATCACGATGCATTGGACGAGTAAACCGGCTAGAAGCCCTATGCGGAAAGACAGGATGCGCGAGCCGCGAAGGAAGTCGTACAGGATCACAGGCGCAACAATCACTGCGGCAGGGCAGCTCAATGCGATTGCGGCGCCCAGCAGCGCGATGACAAATTTAGCCACTCGCGATTTCGGGCGCGGCGGAATGACGGCGAGCAGGATGGCGGCGACGAGTAAGTACCACTGAAGGTTTGCGATGTTGCCGAGAAGTTCGAAGGCGGGAAATGCCGCGGCCCAGAGCACGCAAACCACCGCGCGGAGCCAATCGCACCGCAACAACGGCCGGAAATGTGGCCAGCTCAGGAGGCTGCAGCAAAAGGCGGCGCCTGCAAAGGCAGTAACGGCATAAATGAACGGCGCCCATGAAATCGCGAAGAAGCTGGAGGCGGCGGCAATGATACGGCTGAAAAGATGAAGGTATCCGTTATATGGCCGCCAGATCGCACTTGCGCCGAACAGCAATTGATCATGAAAGAAAACGGCTCCGTCTTCGGCCCAGAACTGCGCGCGTGCGAGCGCCGTGGGACGGCGAAGAAATAAAAGGGCAAACAGAAAGAGGGCGAAGGCGAATCTATTGCGCCCGAGCCACTCGAGGACTTTGTTGAGAAGCGGCATCGAGCTTCCATCATTATCCGATCGGATGACGCGGCGAATGGCCATGATTGGCGCGGTACGCTGTTGAATATGCGCGAGATGGCTGGTGCTTTGATAGCGCTGCTCTCGATAGCAACGCTCGGTGCAAGGGGCGCTTCCCTGCCCTCCTGCCTTGCGGGCGCGGTCAAAGATAAACCTTGCGAGCTGCGTTTTGAGTGGAATGCGGGCGAGTTAGCTGCCGGCAAGTCGCCGTTTCGCGACGAGATTTTAAATGTAGAGTTTCGCGGACCTGACCAGACGACGTATCTGATTCGGCCGTTTTTCGATGGCGGCCGTACGCTTCGTGCCAGGTTTACACCCAATCTAGGAGGCAAATGGACGTATCGCGTGACGTCGGAGATCAAGCGGTTAGAGGTTCAAGAAGCAAACTTCACGGCTGCCGACAACAATAGCCCGGGATTTGTGAGCGTGGCAAATGTGCGGCACTGGTGGACGGCCGATAAGCAGCCGCATTTGTGGTGCTCAGCGGAAGTGCCCTGGCTCGAGCTCGACGATGCGAGCTTCAGAGCTTTTGTGGACGCAAGGAAGCGGGACGGCTTCACGCATTTGCGCGGAGTTGTTCTCACTCAGGCAACGGGCGCTGAACCTTTGGATGCGAATGGACAGCCGAACCCTGCGTATTTCAGTAAACTTGACGACCGGCTGCTATACGCCAACGATCAAGGATTTGTGCTGGATTTGATTTTGGCCGATTCCGCATTCGTGAAGAGCGGGGCTCTAGATCAATGGGAAACGCGGGATTCGCTCATCAAGTATGTGATTTTCAGATACGGAACGTTGAATGTAAGCTGGCAGGGACTCGAGCATTTTGAAGACCGGCCTGGCAACCGGGTTCTCTTACAAGAGATAGCGGACTCACTGAAAAAATACGACCAGTTTCATCACCCCGTGAGCACGGATGCCCGAATGACTTCGGCGGTGCTTCTGCCGGACAGATGGGAAAAGTACATTATCGAGGCGTCCCCGAATCCCGAGCTTGCGGCGGTTGACCGGCAGTTTACGGCCGAGCCTCAGATTCACGTGATACAAGGCGCGGAGCCGGCAGCGTTTCGAGGCGAGCTTTGGCGATCGACTACAAATGGCGAATACCCAACGATGAGGTATGAGGCGGCTCGAAATCCAGACAACATCAAAGCCATGCAGGTGTGGATCAAGGTGATGTCCGATGTCCGACATTGGGAGTTCGAGCCGTTCTTCGACGTGGATGGAGCGCGAGCGGTTGGATTGAACAATGTCGAATATCTGCTCTATGCGGACAAGCCGGGCACTGTTGAAATCGACTTTCCGGAGAAGCACAAATATAACCCGCGATGGATCAATCCTCGAACGGGAGAAACGATCGATCTGAAAAACCCGAGACAGGACACGTATAGTCAAACGACCCCTGAAGGCGGCGATTGGATTTTGCAGGTGCCTCGCGAAGGACACAAGGAAGGCATGCTGAAAAGCTACAAGTTTGAGTCGGCTGACGCGCCGGTGCAAGAAATTGAATTGAATCCGGACAAAATCCCGTTTGATATCGTGCAGCCACAAGGCGAAGCAATCGATACAACCAAGCCCATAGCGTATGAAATAAAGTTGAAGCGCGCCAACCGCGCAACGCGCTTGATGCAATACGTATGGACCGGCGAAGTTGTAGCTGATGGCGAGGGGGCCAGAGTGCTTGCTATCGGCGCCTCAGGCACGTTCGAATTTCCGCCGAATTTGATCAAGAAGCGCCCGGCCATCCTGAACCTTCGCTTGAACGCCATTAACGCAAACGGAAAGGCTTACGCCATCGAAAAGGCATACGAGATCGCGAAATGAAAATTCTTGCGCTGGACACCACTGGGGAGTTCGGCAGCATTGCACTCCGCGAAAACGGTTCGACAATTACAGAAAGACACCTGCACTCGAAGGACGGTTTTGCGCACGTCATTTTTCCCGAGATTGAGAGAATGCTGCACGAGGCGGGATGGCGCGTTCAGGCCATCGATTGTTTTGCGGCGGCAAGTGGACCGGGGTCTTTCACGGGAGTGCGTGTGGGACTTGCTGCAGTGAAGGGTCTGGCGGAGGCGGCTGGCAAACCAGTCGCGCCAGTGTCGAATCTGCGGGCGCTGGCCGCGTTTGGAACAAGCGAACGGCGAGCAGTGATTCTCGATGCGCGGCGCGGGGAGATCTACGGCGCGGTATACGACGCCAGCTTACATGCGGTTGTACCGGATACCGTGATGAAGCTTCCCGCGTGGCTTGAACGGCTGGATGGCGGCGAGTATGAATTCATTGCATTTGCCGATGCGCCTTTTCGCGAGGCAGTTAAAGCCGCTGGATTCGGCGAAATGAAGTGGACTGATGCGCCCCGGTCGCTCGCTTCCGCTGTTGCACTTTGTGCCGAACTCGATGCGCGGGCTGGCGTCCTGGTCTCCCCTTTAGCTGCGGACGCCAATTACGTTCGCCGGTCGGATGCGGATTTGTTCTGGAAAGATGGGTCTTGATCCAGAAGGGAAAGATGCCGCCACGAATGGCGGCATGGCAGGCCGGAGGCCCGCTCCACCGACCGAATGTGGCAATGAACTCTATGGCCGGAGCTCGAGCTTGGTCTTGCCTGCCGGACCGTCATAAAAGAGTTCGACTGAATGGATGCTCTTGTCCTTGCCCCTGAATTCGAAAAAGAGCAGTCCCGCCTCAGGAAGCACGCGGTCTCCTTCCGGCATTACGGCCTTTTCGACGTGCTGGTCCATTGCGTGTGTCACGCCAATAGGAACATGCACCACGGGCGGCGGCGAGCCGGCATCTTGACCGCCACTGCCAAAGCTGGTCTTGGGCTTCTCCGTGGGAGTTGGGGGCGCCCATGAGGGATCTTTTAGGGATCCGGCCACGAGTGCATACGGCTGACTGGCCAAGAGCTTCTTCTTACCATTGATGCGTAGCGAAAAGTCGCCGGCCGATATGGTCAGGCGCGACTGCGGCGCTCCGAACAATGCCGCTTCCACCACCACATAGTCTTCGGTTGAGTAGACGCTTTCGGGAGTAGGGACAGAATGCCGCGTAAATTCGGCTGCAATTGTCACTGGACCGACTTGGCCTTGAGCCTGATAATCCGTCGGACTGGCCCGGGGCGGCATGCCCTGTTTGCCGCTGGTCTCTGTGTCCTTTGCGGATGTGTCTTGCGCTTGAGCGGACAAGCAGAAAGCGGCGATTAAAACGACGACGAGCGAGACAGAACTCTTTAAAACGCGGAAAAAAAGCACTTCAGGACACAAGTTATCATAGGCGGACTGAAGTCCGCCGCAGGCTGAAGCCTACCCCCCGGCCGGCCGCTGACGCTTCCGGCTCCTTGTCGGCTCGGAAACGCGCTCCGAGATCAGAATGTGTATTTCAGCGCGATTTGCATTTGCCGCATTGGAATAGTGGTAGCGGTGATGGAACCGAAGCCGGACGAGAGAATGTTTGCATTCGGATTCGACCACACGGGGTGGTTTAAGACGTTGAACGCCTCGGCGCGGAACTGGAGTATATGCCGCTCGCTATAGAACATGTGGAACTCTTTGTGGATATCGAAGTCGAGCGCGAAAACGCCGGGGCCAACGACAGTATTGCGCCCGACGTCGCCAAACGTGCCCGCCGGTTGTTCGACAAAAGCTGCGGGGTTGTACCAGAGGGTTGGCGTTGGATTCGCCTCATAGGGGCTAACGCCGGTGGCGTTCGGACGATCGTAGCCGTTGCCGGTGCCGGAACGGTCTACGCCGCCGATCGTAATAGTTTGAGGAAAGCCGCTTTGAACGGTCCAAATCGATCCGGCCTGCCAACCACCTACGATGCCGTTAAGAAAAACGTTGTGAACATCAAGTGCTCGTCCGCGGCCGACGGGCAGATCGTATAACACGGACGCTATGAACCGCTGCCCCACATTGAACGACGAAAGTCCACGCTCACAGGCGAGACAGTCGCTGTTCTGGGGGAACAAAGTGTCGTAACCTTGCACGCGGATGCCGCTTGAATTGTCAATCGATTTCGAGTACGTGTAAGAACTAATCAAGCTGAGTCCCTGGCTGAAACGCTTGGTCGCCTGGATACTGGCGGAATTGTAGTTGGCGTTCCCTGAGTCCGCCACCAACTGGATGACTCCAAAATTGGGGAACGGCGTTCGGGAGAGCGCGCTGCCGGTGGTTCCGGGAATCGCTTCATTTGCGTTCTGAAATCCGTAGAGGTGATGGCTGAGTGAACCCAGATAGCCTGCCTCGACGACCAAACTGTTGCCGAATTGGCGCTGGATGTTGAGCAGGTACTCCATTGTGTAGGGCGTGCGGTGCGAGTAGGCGTCGACGAAGGCGTAGGGATCGGTTACCTGCGCGGTCGAGCTGTTGCCGGCGGAAAGCGCGTTGCTCCAGAACAAGGTTGGCGTTCCCACGTCGGAGTTGATTCGGAAACGGCCTGCGATATTTCGAGCCATATCGAAGACGGCATTCCCGATGTCCTGGTTGTAGAACCAGCCATAACCTAATCGGACGACCCATGCTGAACTCGGCGAATAGGCGATGCCGACGCGAGGCGCGAAGTTGTTCCATTGAGTTTGCATCAGGTTCTTGTCAATACGCCGTTACTGCAGACCGTTGTGATTTGCGGCCATGTGATGTTGATGCCGGCATAGGGATTGGTGCAATTGCCCTGGCGCATGAATTCCGGATACGTGCTCGGCGCCGCTGGTGCGACGTTGAAGATGTGCGGCAGATAAACAGTGAACAGATTGCCAAGCGTGTCGTAGAAAGGCGGCGTAAGCTCGTAGCGGAGGCCCAGCGACAGCGTGAGTTTGGGAGTGAGCTTCCAGGTGTCGTCTATCCATCCGGCGTAAGCGTTCCGCTGAAAATCGGCGGTCGCAATGCAGACGGCTGCCTCTGATTGATACAAATCGCCAAGCAGAAACTCGGCGAAACTATCTCCACCAGTAGCCGTGGGGCTTTGCGTGGCATTAGGTTGAAAGGTGAACTGTCCGCGCGAAAACTGATTGCAGACCTGATCGTAATTCTGGCGCATGTGTTCGAATCCGAAGCTGAATGTATGTTTGCCTTTCACCCAGGACAGGTTGTCGATGAAGGAGAGAGTATTGTTGCTATTTGCGTAGGGACCGTCGGTGCTGTCGCCGATGGAGCTGTAATTGGCGAGCGTGATGTTCGGGATGCCCCAGGTTACGGGCGGACCGCCGGAGAAATTGGGAATACCGAGCGAGTCGACGACATCGGTCTGGAACGCGAGAAATGTGCCGATCGAATTGAAGAAGCGCGTGTATCCAAAGCGCGCGTCGTTGACAATGTTGGGCGTGAACGCGCGCGTGTTTGAACCCATGTACTGTTCGTAGCCTGTGATGATTTTGCTGCCATCCAGTGTGAGACCTTGCTGCGATTGATCCTCGCTGCCCCAGCTATATACGAATCCGTCTCGGTTGAAGGGAGACGCGTCGGAACTCACGAAGTTGTTCACCAGACCTGCACCAGGAACGTTTGCGGGCGCGTAGTATTGCAATAGCTTGTTCGAGATGGGATTGATGCGGGCGCTTGGAATAATGTTGCCGGGAAAGGGCGTTTTTGTTGTGGGATCGTAAATCGTCGCACTCAGCCCGCTAAAGTTGCCGGTGAACATGGCTGCCGTGGGAACCGACTAGATGCTTTGGAAATTCTGGCGCCTGCGAAGGGCCTCGTAATTAGACATGAAGAATAGCTTGTTCTGCCCGTTGAACAGCCATGGAATGCGGACCGGCCCATCGAAAACGAAACCGAAGTCGTTCCATTTGAAAGGTTGTTTGTTTTGCGGCTTGGCGGTGAAGGAATAGGGGAGAGCGTCCATCACGTCGTTCCGGAGAAATTCGAACAAGGCGCCGTGATAATCGTTGCCGCCCGATTTGGTCAGCACGATCGGTTGCCGATAACTGTACCAACGGTCGAGTTTTCCGATTGGAGCAGATCGGCGGTCGCGGCAATCTCGACAGACTGAGAAAGTTCGCCGACTTGAAGCGTGAAATCGAGCCGCACCGACTGCTGTACTTGCACGATAACGCCGTTGCTTGCGGCAGCCTTGAAGCCAGAGTGCTCGACCTTGACATTGTACGTGCCTGGTGGGACCGAGGGAAAACTGTAGTCGCCGGCATCGGTGGTGATAGCCGTGCGCACGGCGTTCGTCGCTGTGTTCGTGAGCGAGGTCGTGGCCAGCGGCACCGATGCTCCGGAAGAGTCAGTTACATGGCCAGTGATTTCACCGAATGTCTGGCTGAGAATGGGTGGGGGCAGGAGCAGAACCATGGCACAAAGCGCGCTCCATGGGTAAGCGCTGCGAAAAGAAAACCGTATGCCTCGTAGCATAACGGCACCCCCTGGGAAAAGTGTTGATTACGTTATCACAATCTGTCTCACGCCCTGGCGCTACTGTGATATTCTTCGCCCACGTATGGAGCACAAAAGCCGCAGATCGTTTCTCAGGAACACGGCGCGGGCGGCCACGGCCGCACTCTCGCTCGAGTCGTTATCGGCCGCCGTTCAGCAGACCAGTTCTCCCTACCAGCGTCCAAAACTGAAGATCACCGATATCCGCACGGCCGAGGTCATGGTTCACGGACTGCAAACACATGTCCGGATTTACACCGACCAAGGCCTGATCGGACAAGGCGAATCGACCGACGCCGCAGTTGGGACAGCAGCGCTCGTTCGCAGCTTTCGGCGCTTTCTCATTGGTAAGGACCCGCTCAATGTCGACGCCTTATGGGAGCAGATGCGGACAGCCGGCATTTTCGCAGGCGCGCAGGGCGGGCAGTATGTGACGGCGCTTTCAGGAGTGGAGATTGCTCTGTGGGATCTTACGGGCAAGGCGCTGGGATTACCTATCTATCAATTGCTCGGGGGCAAATTTCGCGATCGCGTCCGTATGTACTGCGACTCGGATATGAAGGACCCGATGGGCGCAGAAGCCGATAAGAAGATCCCATGGATTGAATCGAGCGGCTTCACGGCGATGAAGATCGATATTGACGAGGCGCGCGATCCTGCGCGATTCGATGCAGTGAATTGGACAGCAAGTAACGGCGAGATCGATCGTATGGTGACGTGGGTAAAGCATACTCGCGATTCCATCCCCAAGCAGATGGATCTGGCGGTAGACATGCATGGCCGCTATGACGCGACGACCGGGAAACGAGTGGCTATTGCAGTGGAACCATATCGTTTGTTATGGCTCGAAGAACCGGTTCCACCCGAAGATGTAGACGCCATGGCCGATATACGCCACGCGACGAAGACGCCGATCTGCTGCGGTGAAAACCTTTATATGCGCTGGGGATTCCGGGAGCTGCTCGACAAACAGGCCGCCGACATCATTATGCCGGACATCCAGAAGGTGGGAGGGTTGTCGGAAGCCCGGAAAGTAGCGAACCTGGCGCAAACCTACTACGTTCCGTTCGCGCCGCACTGCGTAGTGTCGCCGATAGGCACAATGGCTTCAGCGCATGTGTGCGCATCGGTTCCTAATTTTCTAGTTTGTGAGTGGCACTGGATCAACCATCTCGATCTGTGGAAGAGCTTTGTGAAAGAGGGCGAGATCATTTCGAAAGGATATGTAGCGATGCCGGACAGGCCGGGCATCGGCGTAGAGATGAACGAACCGGCTGCAAAGCAGGCGCAGGTTCCAGGTACACCATGGTTTGAGGCCGCGGCCAATGCATAGACAAATGCAAGCCCTATATTTCTGGTTTCTGGCGCTGTCTGCGTCCTGTGCGCTTCTTCCCATTTCACCAGCGGCGGCGCAGCAAGGGTTTTTTCAAGCGGCGGACGTGATCAAGTACACGCCGGAATGGAAAGGGGAGCGGTTCCCAGATGGCCGGCCAAAAGTGCCGGATTCGATTCTTGACCGCATGAAGACGGTGACGTTAGAAGAGGCGTGGGCGGTATTGCGCGAGGCCGGCTACAATCACCAGTACGAAGACGGCTGGTTTTGCATCCATCCGGATAAGGTGCTGGTAGGCCGCGCGCTGACGGCCGAGTGGATGCCGGGACGTCCCGACGTGCAGAAAGTGCTCGAAGAAGAAGGAAAACGGGATCACCGGATTGGCGGACAAAACGCCTGGCCTGTTGACATGCTTCAGCCCCGGGATGTTTATGTCTGCGATCACTTCGGCTTGAAGAAGGATGGGCCGTCGATTGGCGACAACGTTGGCAATGCAATCTATGCGAGAAGCGGAAATGGAATTGTCTACAACGGCGCGGTACGGGATATCGAAGGATTAAATGAGCTGCCGAACTTCGTGTCGTTCGTTCGTTTCTACGATCCATCGCATCACTTTGGTTCGCTTGCGTCAGGGCCCAGGCTCAACTCGACCATGGTTGGAATTAATTGCCCGACCCGTATCGGGGACGTAATGGTTATTCCTGGCGACGTGGTGATGGGGAAAGACGGGGGAGCGATTTTCATTCCTCCACAACTTGCAGAACGAGTGGTCAAGTACTCGGAAATCACGCGCCTACGCGACACGTTTGGGCACCAGCGGTTGCGCGAGCGCAAGTACACCGCAGGTCAAATTGATGCTCGGTGGTCAGAGCCGATTGAACGCGATTTCACCGCATGGCTTAAGGAAAACGAGGACCATCTGCCGGTTGCGAAAGAGCAGGTTGAGGAGATTCTGCAGGAGCGATCGCGGTGAACGTTATCCTGTATCCGTTACCAGGCGAGCCGCTTCAAGCCCGGAACAAAATCGAAGTGCGCGTCACGGCTTACTACCGGAAATGCATACTGTCGCGCAAGAGCCGCGATCCACAGGTCGTTCGCCGGAATTGGCCGCCCGGTGTTCCTTAGTTCATCTCGGATCTCAGCATATCGCTCAGCGGTGATCTCGTCCACTTCAAGTACCCGGCAGTGACGAAGAGATTCGGCCAGCCATCGTTCATATCGTGTTCGATGGCGCGACCGTCGGATGCCGTAGCGGTACTCTCCGAGGACAATCACGGGCACAGCGATCTCGGCCGCCCGCCTCAGCAATGGTTCAAGAGTCAAGTCGCCGCCAGCCATGGCGGACAATCCATTCGTATCCAGAATCACTTCCAATCTTCGGGCTCGATCCGCTCGAACTCTTCTTCAATGATTCGGTTAATGCGGGATGTCTCCTTATTCAGATGGCGTAGTTTACCAAACGCCTGCATCCAAGGTTTTGAGTCGCCGTCATGCACTCGCAACTTGTCGACCAGCGCCTCTGATACCAGTGCACGCAGGGGAATGCCTCGTTCGGCAGCGGCCGACTTCGCGCGGCGGAACAGCGTGTCCGGAATCTCTATCGTGGTCTTCACGTGAACATTCTCCCATATTTATGGGTGTTTCCTGCATGGCCGGGCGGCCTCCTGGTTGTCGCCGCTTACGGAGATCACGAATAAGGCGCTGGCAGTCCCAATTTGGCCCTGTGCTGTCGCATCAGATGTTGTTGGTGCGTGCGCACGCGAATGTCGCTAAGCGGCTTTGCGGTACAGAGCAGCACAAATCCCGCTTCCTTGTCTTCGGGGAAATAGGAACTGGCGCTGGTTTGATCGACGTTCCCGCTCAGAAGACGGCCGGCGCAAGTCAAACAGCGGCCCTGATGGCAAATGGAAGGGAGCAGAATTCCGTGACGCGCGGCGGCATCCCAGACGAACTCATTCTGGTTGCAGCTAAATTCCTTGTTGCCTTCAGGCGTTTCCAAAGCAACCAAGTACGTTCCATGTTTGTGCATGCCGCCGCGCGACTCGTTAGATAGTTATTGAGGCTTTATGGGTTATAGAAGCCGCGGTTCTTGCTGTACGGAGCTTCACCTGGCTCGCCGCGACGGAAGTGGCCGGACGGGATCGATTTGCCGTCGCGCTCATGCGCAAGCAGCTCGATGAACCACGCCTCATGTTCGATTTCCTCATTAAGGATTCGAGACGCCAGGTCGTATGTTCTCGGATCCTTTCCGAAGGTCATGTCGCAAATAGCGATCCAGCTACGGATGGCGCACCTCTCGGATTCGAGCAGCAATGTCAAAATATTGACGGCAGTGGGGGGGTTGGGAAGCTTGGCAGCCGTACAGCCTGCCTGATTGTGGAATTCCGGCAAATCGTTCGGCAGTTCTCCACCGAGCTCGTAGATGCGAGGCACAATCAACTCCCAGTGCGCCCGATCCTCGAGCCGTGCGTCCTCGCAAATCTCCTTGTAATCTTCGTGTCCCGCTAAATGCATGCGGAGAATCGTGTAGTAGTAATACGTGCTCGCAAATTCCGCGGCTGCGTTGGCGATCAGCATCTTGATCAGCTTGTCGACATCGACTCCTCGGGCGCGTATGACTTCCACACCGACGCGTTGGGTAACATCTCCATGTGCTACTGGTTTTATGGCATCAGCCATAGACTCTCCTTTCTCCCACCAGCCTATCGTGGAAGCAATCGAGATTCGCGAGCCGGCTCAGTCCGCTTGCTTGCGCGCGCGGCTCGGAACCGAGCCACGACCGCGAGGGAGTGGATTTGGAGCGGGCAAAACTGTGACGGGACACTCCAAACCCCAATAAATAAAGGGTCTGGATGCTACACTGAAGGCGAAAATGACATACGATTTGGTGATCATCGGGAGCGGTCCCGGCGGCTATTCGGCGGCAGCGCGGGCTGGTCAGTATGGATTGAAGACGCTCCTGGTTGAAAAATTACCGAGGCTCGGCGGAACTTGTCTGCTTGTCGGGTGCATTCCTACGAAGGCCCTCTTGCATACAGCCGATATGTGGGATTACTTGAAACACTCGGACCAGGAAGGCATTCTCTTGAAAGATCCTCAGCTCGATTACCCTAAGGCGCTTGCCCGTAAGAACTCGATTGTTTCGAAACATGCCAAAGGCGTCGAGTTTCTGATGCGGAAGAACAAAGTTGATGTTGTCAGGGGCTACGGGCGGCTGCTCGGCAATGGCCGTGTTCGGGTGGAAAGTGAGAACGGAACGCAGGAATTGCAGCCGCGATTTATTATGCTTGCCACGGGCTCGGAAGCACGGATGCTGCCGGGCCTCGAGCCGGACCAGAATCAGATTCTGACCAATATCGAGATTCTCGAGATTGCGAGTATTCCGAAATCGCTGGGTATCATTGGCGCCGGGGCGGTTGGGGTCGAATTTGCTTCAATGTTCAACCGGTTTGGCACGAAGGTGACGCTACTCGAGATGCTGCCGCGCGTGGTTCCGGTCGAAGACGAGGATGTTTCGAAGGAACTGGACCGGTATTTCAAGAAAACCGGCATCCGGGTGGAAACGGGAGCGAAGGCGGAAAATATTCGGCGGAACGAGAGCTGCGTAGGCTTGAGCGTGACGCTCGCGAACGGCAACAAAGAAGAGATGCAGTTTGAGAAGCTGCTAGTAGCTGTGGGACGCAAGCCCAATACGGACAACATTGGTATTGAGAATACGGCCGTTGAAACGGATCGGGGTTTTGTGATTGTCGACGCGTACCAGCGAACCAAGGAAACGAACATGTACGCGATTGGCGACATCGTTGCCGGTACTCCCCAGCTCGCTCATGTCGCCTCCATGGAAGGAATGGTCGCGGTGGCGCACATGGCGGGAAAACCGGCGCGGCCCATCAATCGAAACCGCATTCCGGGCTGCACGTATACGGAGCCGGGCATAGGCAGCGTGGGGCTGACGGAGGCGCAGGCGAAAGCGCAGGGTTTCGACGTCAAGGTTGGCAAATTTCCGTTTGCGGGCAACAGCAAAGCGACGATTTTAGGAACGCACGAGGGGTTTGTGAAGGTGATTGCCGACGCGAAGCTTGGCGAGATACTGGGCGTACACATCATCGGCCCGAGCGCGTACGAGCTGATTTCCGAAGGCGTGGCGGCGATGGAGGCGGAGGCTACGGTGGAATCGATGATGTCGACAATCCATGCGCATCCGACCCTGTACGAAGCGGTTGGCGAAGGATTTAACGCCGTATACGGGTTGTCGATTAACGCGTGAGATGCGGGCGAGGCAGGCCTCGCCCCTACAAAAGGCAGACGGCAAGACCGTCCGCCCCACCTGAAAATAATGCGGCGCTGTGAAGTGATCGATCTTGGACGCGTGGATTGGCAAGAAGCCTTCCGCATACAGCAGGAGTTTGTCCGGGAGCGCCAACAAGGCGGGGGAATGGACCGCTTTCTGTTCGTCGAGCATCCGCATGTTGTGACGCTGGGAAGGAACGCGAAAGACGGGCAGGTGCTGGCGAGCCGGCGCTTGCTCGAGCGGGCGGGCATCGCGTTTTATGAGACCGATCGCGGGGGCGGAGCGACGTATCACGGACCCGGCCAAATTGTGGGCTATCCGATCCTCGATTTGCGAGAATGGAAGCGCGACGTACGGGCCTATTTCCGCAGTGTCGAGCAGTTCCTGATTGAGGCTTTGGCACAGTTCGGCATAGAGGCGGAACGAGTGCCGGAGAAAGGACACGAGGGGGTATGGGTGAACGGGGCCAAGATCGCTGCAATCGGCATCCACATCAGCCGCTGGGTCACATCGCACGGCTTCGCGTTAAATGTCGAAACGGATTTGACCTACTTTCAGTACATAGTCCCGTGCGGCCTGGCGAAACCGGTATGTTCGCTGCGCAGTCTTGGCTGCACAGCGGGTCGCGACGAGGTGAAGCAAGCGATCGCCAGCTCGCTCGCGAAGGTATTTGATTATGAATTGGTGGTGGCGCAACACCAGAGCGATTCACAACTAGCGCAGGAGATCCGATGACAGACGTTGTCATGCCCCAGATGGGCGAAAGCATTGTAGAGGGAACGTTGACTCGCTGGCTGAAAAAGGTTGGCGACCGGGTGGAACGGGACGAACCGCTGTTTGAGATTTCTACGGACAAGGTTGATACGGAGATCCCATCTCCGGTGGAAGGCACCTTGAGCGACATCCTCGTCCAAGAGGGTGCAACGGTCGCAGTCAACACGATTGTCGGCAAGATTGGAGATGGAGCGAGTTCGGCGGCCAGCGCGCCGGCAGCAAAACCAGCTAAGCCCGAGCCTGTACCTGCTCCTCCCCCGGCCGAAGCTCCGAAGGCGGCGGAGACTGCCGCACCTGCGGCTCCACCGGCGCAGCCGAAGCAAGCCCCTGCGGCGGGTCCGTATCCACCGACGCCTGGACCGGCGCCAGCCCCGATACAGGAGGAAGAGCCGGGTCCGCTTTCGCCACTCGTCCGCAAGATGGCTCGCGAATACAACATCGACCTTTCCCAAGTGCGGGGCACCGGCGCGGGCGGCCGTATCACAAAGCAGGATGTTGAAGCGTACATGGCTTCTCAAGGCGCGCACACGGTGAGCCAGGCTGCGGCCGCTCCGGTGACTGCGCCTTCACCATCACCCGCTCCGCCGGCGCCTGTTTCGCCGCCAGCACAGCCGCCATTGCCTCGGGCTGAAGCGGCGAAGACCCGTGTCGAGGCGATGTCTACCATGCGCAAGAAGATCGCCGAGCACATGGTGTTTTCAAAGCATACGTCCGCGCATGTTACAACGGTTCACCGCATCGACATGACAAGAATTGCGAAGCTGCGCGACAAGGTAAAAGGGGAATTCCAGGCGCGGAATGGGTTCTCACTCACGTTCCTGCCGTTTGTGGCGGTAGCGGCGGCGCAGGCCCTCCGCGAATTCCCGATTGTCAACGCGTCTATTGATGGGACGAACATCGTTTATCACACGGACGTGAACATTGGCATAGCGGTGGCTATGGACGATGGTCTTGGATTAATCGTGCCGGTGATCCGCAATGCTGACGAAAAGAACGTGGCCGGGCTGCAGCGTTCGATTGTCGACTTGGCGACGCGCGCACGTTCGCGCCAGTTGAAACCGGACGAAGTGGCCGGCGGCACATTTACGATTACGAACTTCGGCAGCTTTGGCAGTATCTTCGCGACGCCGGTGATCAATCAGCCGCAGGTGGCGATATTAGGGGTGGGAGCGGTGGAGAAAGTTCCGGCTGTTGTGGACGGAGATGCAATCGCGGTACGGTCGCAGGCGTATTTGGCTCTCACGTTCGATCACCGTCTGGTTGACGGAGCTCTGGCCGATCAGTTCTGCCAGAAGGCCAAAAAGGTGCTTGAGAACTGGGATCAGAACGTTCTCTAAGACCAACCAACTCGTCGGTGAGGACGAGGGCCGGAACTGGAGCCGAAACTTCCAGATTATTTCAAATACGTGACGTTCAGCGGTTTAATAAGACGGGCCTGAACACGAAGCCCCATCTGTTCCGTCCACAGCAGCTCTGCATCCGTACAGTCGGTTAAGGCGGCTTCGCGGGCATGCTCCTTTAGGTCATTCACAGTCCAAAAATGCATCGGAAAATAGGGAGCCAGTCTCCTGTCCAAGCTGACTACTGGGTCATTGGACAACGTAGGGTCGTCGAGCAACCTATATCGTTCCGGATGCTTTGTGTAGTACAGCGCTTCAATCGCGAGATGATGGCTCAAAGGCACGACAACGAACTGCTTTCCCTCCTTAGATAAGACATCCTCGAATCGGAGTAAAGTCTCGACCTTGGCCGATTCCTCCCGCCCGGTAGGCGGCCCGAAATGTTCCGGATGACTCAGATCCATCTCCGAGATCGACAGCAGAATCCCATTGGCGGAGAGCAAGCATAGAATCCCCGCGGAGATCGTGATCCGACGCCGGAAATGACGCCATATCAGGCACGAGAAGCCAACCGCGACGCCGGGCAACACGCCAATAAAGTAACGGTGGTAAAAGGCATTGGTAATGAGTATGGCGACCAAGAAAGCAGCGAAGGGGATTAGCAAAAAAAGCCAGGCTAGCCTCTCGGCAGGCCCCATCGGTGCTGCCGGATCGATCTTCCGGCTATGCACGGTCGCAACGGCGATCCAAATGAGCATCGGCGGCAATAAAACTAGCGCGCGCGGAAATAACTCTGTAAAAACGTTATTCAGAGCGCCAACCGAGGCCGGGGCCCAGAAGCCGGCGCTTAGTCCGCGGAGGGCTTTAACGAAGGGCGCGATTAGCGCAAGTCCCGCACCAGCGGCCACGCAGGCTGCAACTATTTTCGGCGGCACGCCTTTATCGCGCACTTCCGACAAGGTAACTATGACATATGGAACAAGGCAGAAGATCGCATAATAGTGAGACACAATCGAGCCAAATACTGCAAGCCCAAAAAACAGCGCGGCCGCCCAACTCTCGCGGCGCGTATGCACCCACAGCCATAGCGAGCAGGCACTCCACATGCAGACGAGAGCGTACGGCCTAGCTTCCGAACCATAGAATGGCAGCACCGAGCAAGTCAGGAACGACAGTGCCAGTAAAGCATGCAGCCCATCAGTAAGCCGGCGGACGCAGTCAAACGTGACGAGCAGGGTGATACACATAGCTAGCGCCGCCGGTAGCCGCAATGAAAACGCACTGAAGCCCAAAGACAGTGCCGACAACTTGACAAGAAGATAGAAAGGCAGTGGCTGCTGGTCGAGGCCGGTCTTTAGAAAGTGGAAGGTCTCTCCCGGCCACGAGAGCCGGCTGACTCGCGCAGTAATCACTTCGTCATACCAGAGCAGCCTGTGCTGGGCAATATACAAGCTGGTCAGGAGAAAAAAGACACTCAACGCGCAGGCCGCCACGACAGCCCAGACATCAGGGTTGCGGCGCGCGTGTTCTACCGGGAAATCTGCTCTCTTCTCGCGAGGCGGCCGCTGTGTCGAGAACATTCAGCTCATACTACCAGCGTTGTAGCTTTCGACTCTGTATTTCCAGTGGCTCGAGTCTGGCCCAAGGCTAGATGGCGCTACGTCCCGTTGATTGGGTCACACAGAACGGGCCGTAGTACTTGTACCTTTGTCAAATCAAACCGTTCTTTGGTAGACTGCTGCCAATAGGCGAAGCCGAGGATGGGGCGCTTCCCTCCTATTTAGTCTTCCCGCGGCTTGAGCCGATGGTGCTGCCGAGATGCCTGTCATGGCCACTCATGCGGTTAGACTACCCGTTGCTCGAACTACTTCGAGCTTTCCGGCTATTCTGTACGGTGTACTCCTCAGCGGTTTCGGCATCGCGGTTTACGTCTTCGGCGTTCTACTGCGATTCGTAGGCATCTTCGTTGACCCGGGAGGACATTCTGTTGGAATTATTCGGGGAATGGTCTGGTACAGTGGCATTCCCGTGGTTGCTGGAATGGGCTTGATTGCCTTGGACCTCGTTGTGCTTTTTCCCAGGAAGAGGCGCCGCACCGATGTCGAATGGGATCCGCCACAGAACCACCAATTAACGGTGGTGCTGACCGCATACAACGACGAGCAGAGCATCGGCCTCGCAGTCCAAGACTTTCGGCGACATCCCAGAGTCAGGCGCGTGATCGTGGTGGATAACAACAGTAGAGACCGCACATCAGAGATTGCACGGGCTGCCGGTGCTACCGTCATTCATGAACAGCGCGCGGGATATGGCAATTGCGTGTTTCGGGCGTTAGAGGAAGGCACGAAGTCCCCTGACACGGAGTTGACGCTCCTGTGCGAAGGCGATATGACGTTCCGGGCTTATGATATCGAGAAGTTCTTAGCCTACGCGCCGCATGCCGAAATCGTCAACGGAACGCGCATTGCGGAACAGCTCCGGCAGAAACACACACAATTGACGACCTTTATGTTTTTTGGGAACTTTTTCGTGGGGAAACTGTTGGAGGCGAAACATATCGGTAAGGGAACGCTGACCGATGTCGGGACCACATACAAACTATGCCGCAACTCGACCCTGCGTCGTTTGTTGCCGCTACTGCGCCGGGAGATCAATCTGGAATTTAATGCTCACTTCCTCGACCGGGCGCTCGCAAATGGGTTCTCGCTCGTCGAATGTCCGGTAACATTTCATTCCAGGGTTGGCGCCAGCAAGGGCGGGAACACGAGCAATGCTCGGGCTCTAAGAGTCGGCCTTCGTATGATACTTGGGATTGTCATCGGCTGGAGGCCTCTGCAGTGGTTCCGGTAAACGGCTATCACAGCACACGCTTTCCCTACGATCCGAAGCGCGAGACGCTATGGAAAACTCTGTGTGCCGCCTACTTTCAGCCGCTGATCGCGCCGGACGCCTGTGTATTGGAACTTGGGGCCGGCTACGGCCATTTCATCAATAACATTCGCTGCGGGCGCCGTATTGCTATAGATCAGTGGGATGGCATGAGACAGTATCTTCAGCCGGAAATCGTGGCGGGAATCGGCAGCGTAACCGATCTTAGCTCGGTGGAAGAGGATTCGCTGGATTTCGTTTTCGCCAGCAACCTATTCGAACATCTGACTCAGAGGGAATTTTCCGTTATCCTCGAACAGTTGCTTACGCGGCTGAAACCGGGCGGCACTTTGAACATCCTGCAGCCGAACTACAGATATGCTTACCGAGAATATTTTGACGACTACACGCACGTCACTGCCTATTCTCACCACACCCTCATGGATTTCCTCGCTGCAAACGGCTTTCGGGTGATCCTTTGCCAGGCCCGCTTTCTCCCGCTTACGATAAAGTCAAGACTGCCTGCCTGGCCCGCGCTGATACGGCTGTACCTTGCGCTGCCTTTCAAGCCGATGGGAAAGCAAATGCTGGTGCGGGCCGTTCCAGAAAAACGAATCTCATCGCTCCCGGAATAGCGGCACAGCAGGCCGGGGCCGCGCCGGAGGTTGTTCGCGCGAGCAGTAAAGACGCTGTGTTTAGTTAAGTAGATCTCAAGGGTTATTCTTCGCGAAGCGCGGTGGCAGCATCGGTGTGAACGGCTCTCCAGCCGGGTATTGCTGCTGCGGCGCTGGCGCTCAAGCCAACTATGGTCAGCGCGGCGGCGATCGCTATGGGGTCACGCGGGTGGACGTCGTATAAGAGGTGTCCAAGCAGCCTCGCGGTTATGAGGCTTGCAAGCGCGCCGGCGGCGAGCCCGGAGCTGACGGCCACGCAGATTCGTCCGCAGACCGTGGCGAGGATGTTGTGCATCTGGGCGCCGATGGCGAGGCGAATTCCGAGCTCCCGCGCTCTTTGAGCGACGGAATAGGCGAGGGCGGCATACAGCCCAATGGCCGCGAAGAAGAGAGCTACAACTCCGAAGAAACAAGCCAGAATGGCCACCAGGCGTTCCTGCCACAACGATGTCTGAACTTCCTCGCTCATCGTCTCGACCTCGGTGAGAGGCACAGTTGCATCAATTTGGCGCAGCGCCTGGCGCACTTCGTGAATGAGTGTGTCCGGGTTGTTTCGTGTTCTGACGTAAAGCACCATGGAAGGATTGGGGGCTTTGCTTTCGTCCAGAGCTCCATAAAGGATCGGGGGATCGCTTTCGCGCAACGAGCGAAACTTCGCGGTGGCGCTTACTCCGACAATGATCCAGCCTGGCGGCTTCGTTCCGTCTGTTCCGGAAACCATCAACTTGCCGACCGGGTTCTGGCGTGGGAAAAAGAACTCGGCAAACGCTTGATTCACGATGATGGGCATCGGCTTAGTTGCCGTATCGGATAAGGTCAGGTTGCGGCCGCCGAGTAGTTGAATGCCCATGGTCTCGAAATAACCGGGACTCACGTTGTTGACGGTGGTGTTAAGAAAAGTTTGCTTGGGGAGAACCACGCCTCGCGGGGCAACCGTCATTTTCATTCCTGTGCCGCGCATGATGCCGACTTGCGCGTAGGCGGCGGACTGCACTCCGGGGAGGCTCTCCACGCGATCCTTGAACGTTTTGAAGAAGAGGCCCAATTTCCCGGCGGAATAGCCGGCGCTTCCCGGATCGATCGTAAACTCGACGAGGTTGGTTTTGTTGAAGCCGGGGTCGAGATGCTGCAAGTTCCAATATGTGTGCAACATTTGAACGGCGGCAAAGATGAGGACTACGCCGAAGGCCGCCTGAAGCGCAATGGGCGTCAAACCGGAAGTGAAGCGCGTGGAGGAGCGCGACTGAAGCTTCAGCTCGACGTTGAGATCGAGCCGGGTTGCCCGCCAGGCAGGGAGGATTCCAAATACGAGCAGGCTCAGCAGGGCCACTCCGGCGCTGAAGAGCACGACGCGCCAATCCGGCGTCACCGAGATGATATGGGGTGTCAGCACGTGGCTGGTGTCGCGGGCTGGAGGGAAAAGGCTGAGGAGAATAGGTCCGGCTACGTAAGCAAACGCCAGGCCTAGCGCCATGCCGGGCACGGCGAGCAATGCATATTCAGTTGCAAGCTGGCAGATAATTCGAAGGCGGCCGGCACCGAGTGACGCACGCAGCGCGATCTCCTTTCTGCGAGCTTCCGATTTGACGACCAGCAGACCCGCGATGTTGAGGCAGGCAACCAACATCAGCAGGCTTGCGGCGCCCATCAACATCGACAGCGCATTTGAAAACTGAACGCGGAGCTGCGACGTGCCGTTGGCGACGGATTGCCAGAAGGGATGGAACTCCAGCAACCAGTCCAGCTGGTTGCGTTGCGCTTCGGCTGGAAAGGGTTTTGCCAGATGCGAGGCCCATTCTCGAAAGCTCCACTCGGTGGATGCCTTCAACTGGGGCTCGATCGCAGCGGCCGCCTGCGCGGGAGAAATTCCGGGGTCTGGCCGCGCGAGAATCTGGAACTTGAGCGAATACCAATCTTCCCGGCGTGAGTCCCAAGCTTCGTGTCCAAATAGAACGCGGGCGGCGGAAACGGGCAGCCGGACGTCTGGAGCACGCTCGATATCGATGCTATGAAACGATTCGGGCAGCACTCCGGCGACGACGAACGGGAAGTTTTTGATGCGAAGGACGCGGCCGATGGCTCCCCGGCTTCCGCCAAATTGCGACTTCCAGAACTGATAGCTCAGCATTACGGGAATATTGGAGATGTCCCTGGCATCGGCTTCCGATAGGACGCGCCCGAGAACCGCATGGATGCCCAGTTCCCGAAAATAATTCGGAGAAACGATTTGGGTCATCACCAGACGGGCGGGCGAGGAATCCGTCAATGGAAACTGATTCTCGGGTCTCCATGCGCTTTCGGCAATCAGCCCCGCAAAAAGGTCTGTTCTCTTTGTGAGCTGCAAAAACTGCGAGTATTCAAAATCCGTTTCGGGCCGGACCCGATGCGGGCCCAATTGCTCCAAAAGATACAGGTTGCGAGGCTCGCGAACTGGAAGCGGCTTCAAAAGGAGCGCCTCGATGAAGCTGAAGATGACGGTATTCGCGCCAATTCCGGTCGCGAGCAGAACAACGGCGATGGAGCTGAACAGCAGGTTGCGTCTGATTTGCCGCAAGCCGTAGATCAGGTTATGGCGCATGCAGTTCGATTCTCCGGAGGAGACGATACCGCGGAGAATAGGTTACCGAGGCGGCACAACGCTGACGGCTAGGAGGCATTCGAACCGGTAAATGCCAGCTCGAGGTGGAGCGTCCGAAAGAAATTCGCGAGCGCCATCTGAGCGCTACGTTGGGCGTCGTCGAGAATGCCCATCCGCAGGACTGCGGACCGGACATCATCGAGCGCAGAGAGCCGCGCCTTTGTTTCAAGATCGGGATCGTTTGCGATCCAAGGTGTCCACCACGTGATATGGCGGTCCCAGACTTTGGTTTGTTTCTCATCCAGGTAAACACCAATCAGCTTGGCGCGCGGAAGCCGGACGCTGACCGTTTCTTTTCCGGTGAATGATAAATCTTTCGAAGTCAGGCAGGAAAGGTCGACGCCGGCGACGGCGTGACCCTCGACCATCAGCAGAATCGATTCTTCGCCGAAGGGACTCCTGGGCTCATTGAGCCCCACAACGCGCTCCACCGTATACTTCACGGTTGCCAACTGGCTCAAGCGCTGAATCTGGCCGACAATGGCGGGTCCCTGAAGAGAAGCGCTCAGCGAGAGAAGCCGAAATGCGCCGCTGAGATACAGACCGGCGCCTAAAATTGCGAGCACCAGAAGAGAAGTCGACACGATGGCTGCTACTTTCCACTTCACGAGATCGTTAGCTTCCTCAAGATCAGTGTAGCGAGGGAGAAGTGTGTTGGGAGGGAGTCAGTTCACGATTGCATGGAGCTTGCACACGTTTGTAGACCGCGTACACCTCCGTTCAGTGCACATAGTGGGAAAGCGATCGGAATAGCGCCACTTTAACGAACTCGCCGGAGTACCGCGCGCCGGGTGTATGTTAAGCCACTTTCCTCTTGACGAGAAGCATCTCACGGCATTACCATTGCAATCGGTTTTGCTTTGCTTTGTACTTGGTAACTGGACTTTAAAATCTCAGAAAGAGGTCCGCGAATGACCTTCCAGGTTGGCGAAAAAGTGGTATATCCGAATCACGGGATTGGAACGATCGAGAACATTTCCTCCCGTTCGTTCGGAGCCCAACAAGAGCGCTTCTACCTCCTCCGCCTTCATCCCAACAGCATGACAATTATGGTCCCCTTCTCGCACGTGGGAGACGTGGGACTGCGAAAGGTTACAACGTGCAGCGAGATCACGCGTGTGCTGAGCTACCTCGCGGCCGGCCGCCCCACTTGCGTTCAGGATTGGAAGGATCGGTTCAAGGAAAACTGCGACAAGATGAAGAACGGCAGTCTCCTCGAAATCTCCGAAGTGTTCAAGACGCTGTTGATGATTCAAACAAACAAGCCATTGTCATTCCGCGAGAAGAAGATGCTCGACCGGGCAAGGCAGATGGTGATTATGGAGACCTCCATCGCGAGAAATTTGAGCGAAGGCGAGGCAATCGGACTCATCACCAAAGCCCTGGCGAAGTCGGGACTGCCGATGCCCGAAGCGCTCTGACCGCAGCGCTCTTTCGTCGAGCCACGTTC
>JBAUZG010000151.1:0-12871 GCA_049585195.1 Bryobacteraceae bacterium
TAACTGCAAGAAGAGCAATCGGCGTATGACTCAGCTCTGCTAGCAATTCTTCTTGCTGGTTGGTCACAGCATGCATGTGTGTCAGCAGCAAAGCGCCTCCCACAGCGCAAACACCGGGAAACACGAGAGCCGCGTTCCGAGCTTTCCATCTATTTGTTTGGACGCCCCACTCGAAAGCTGCGAAAAGGAGAATCAGGAGGACGAAAAGACGATGTTGCGTGACGTCCGCTGAGGTAAAGCTCTCCCAAAATCCGGTTGGGCCAAGAGGCCAGTTTTCAGGATCCGCGCGAAGAAGCAGGAATGCGGCGAGCCCAACGAAGGCTACAGGCCAGTGTCGCGCCCAACGGAAGAATCGATAACGTGAGAAGACGGCCAAGGTACCCATCAAAAGGACCATGAGACCGGCCCAGTGATGGTTGTACTCTGACCACGCAATGTCGCCCTTCGTTGGAGGGACGTAAGGGTCCTGCCCTGGCACGTATGCCTCATATCGAGACGAACCCGGCGGATGCTCTTTTTTCCAAAGCTCGCGCGTAGAAGGCGAGAGCGTTTCGAGAGGCGGCGTTTCCATGCGCGGAAACTTGGGTGAAAGTCGGTGGGCGATGGTGTCCAGGGATACACGATCTTTCACCAGGTCGACAGCCGGAGGCTGCGAGGTGAGTGAAGCCGCAGCAAGAATCGCAGTTATTCCAATTCCAATCTCCGCCTCAGAGATCCGGCTCAGGCGTTTCAACCAGCCCCAATCGTCGCGGCCTTGACTTCGGATCAGCCTGAAGTTGAGTGCTCCCAGCGACACGACCAGTCCAAACAGAATCGCTTTCGCCATAAGCATGATGCCGTAAGTGGTGCCGTACAGCGCGGTTGTGCTGCCAACGTAAAAGATCGAGAGGGTCAGCCCGGCGCCGAACAGCAATATAACGCTCGCAACTGCCAGGCGTGAGAAACGCCGGCTCACCGTGAGCGCGTCCATCGGCTTGTTACTCTGACGGAGCGTAAGGAGAAGATATGGTAAGCCGCCTATCCATGCTCCCGCGGCCAGTTGATGGACGGCATCGGCGGCGATCAGGATTCCTTGATTGTCCAAGCGGGATGCAGCGTGGCTCGTTCCCACCGTCGATGCAAGGATTATGAGCAGACAGGCCAACTGCCAAACTGCTGTCCGGGAAGCGGAAATGGCTGAAAGGATACCGAAGATGAGAGCGGCGACGAAACTTGCACAACCCCAAATAAAATATGCCGCGCCGGCTATTTCCCTCAGACTCAAGTCCGTCGTTCCGAGCAGGATCTCGGAATTCGAGACAAGATATAGGGCTTGAGTGGCTGCGAGACCAAATGCCGAGTACATCAGTAGGCGGCGGCCCGATGTACAAAGAGCAGATCCCCCCACGACGAAAAGCGAAAACACGCCGCCTCCGAACGTAATTGCTGCGAAGGAAAGCGTTGCGGCCCGCAGTAGAACCGACAGAAATCCGAAGAGGTTTAGAAATTGCGCCAAGCGATTCTATTTCACGCGGAATGGAATTTCACCACGTGTGATATGCCCATCGGCAGCCAGAACCTGCCAGCGCAGGTCATAAGGGCCTGCCGCCATCTTCGACAGCTTTGCCATGAGCCTGGCGGGAGAAGAACGATCGACGATGATCGGAACTTTCGAGGCCGAGTGATCGGGACCCTCGAGAGTTAGGGCGGATCGCGTCTGGTCCACCTTCGAGTTAAAGGTCAGCACCACCGGCACGTTCGGGCCGGTTACAATGGCGTTTGCCGAGGGCGTCGATTTCACCAGAATAGCGTGCGCGAACGCCACAAAAGCGAACGAAAATGCAAGCAGCAACACATAGGCCGTCTTATGGAATGCGTGATTTACCTTGTCGAATGTCATGGGAACATCAAGCACCTATGTTGGATTGCAAATCTCTCCGAACGGATTCAGCCGAGGTAATTTTGGGTTCAATTTTATTCGGACCTGTCACGGTTCGCATCATCGTGACGGCTTCCGCTCCTCAAACGGGAGATCTACAGAGATTGGATTGTGGTCTGACAGACGCTCCGCAAAAGCGTAATTGACAGCAGATAGGGTATGCGGAAAGTACGGGGCGAAGCGATAAGGCCCCTTTTCGTCTCGTGGGTCTTTGTCATAGGCCTTCACGAAAATCCAGTCCAAGCGGAACTTGCCTTTCGGACCGAACGTGCGCGCGAACTGGAACGTAGTGGTGAAGCCCTTGCCGGCGCGCTGGTTGGAATCGGCGAGTGTTCCACTTGTTGGTGGATTCGTGCAGTCCTTCACCCCGCGAAAATCGAACGCGGTGCCGTCTTCGAAACGGAACTTCTCTAGGGTCTGAAAGAGGCCGCGCTCTGGATTTTCGGCGAGCAGTTTCACGCCGGACGCAGTTGGGTCGCCCTGGAAACGGACGTTCTTGAAAGCCATGGTCCCGACAGACTGATAGATACCGATGCCCGTGCCGTACCTCAGCGCCGTTTGGGCAGCAAATTGGGTGGACCCGAACTTGTCCTTTACAGTTTCCAAAGTGGAGCGCGGAGTGCTGTTGGAACCAGTCGTGTTCATGTCGCCGGCGATGATGACAGGCCCTTGCGTGTCGCGGATTTTATCCAGCAGCTCCTCTACTTCGAGGCGCCGGTCCTTCGGATCGGCCCGGTTCTCGAGATGAACGGCCACAACCTGAAGCCTGCCTCCTGAAATATCCGGCACGTCGAGATCGACGATAAGATTGGTTCGACCGCCCCTCCGAATCTCGCGCCCGAGCTCCTCGCCCACCAGGATGGCCGCCGTGCGCTTGCCTTTCTCAGGCATCGAGATGTTCTTTTCGCCTTCGTACCAGTCGTAAGCTTCATACTTGAACGGAACCAGCTTGGCTTCGCGGATGGGATAACGCGACAGGATAGCGGAGCCGTGGAGTGCGCGAAGTTTTTGGCGATCCGGGGCAGTCGCCGCCACCAACTTTGCTCTCTCTTGCGGGTCCTGAACCTCATCGAATTTGTCAGTGCCGAGGACAGTGGGATCCACTTCGACGAACTCGGCGCCCCAAGCCCAGTTCATGTTGAGCGCCGTGCCAAGCTCGCACACAACACACCCGTAACCCGACCGCTTCATGCCCCAATCCACCTCATTGAGCACAATCACGTCCGCAGTTTGGAGGAGCTTTAGTTCCGCGCGTATTCTAGCGATTTCCGCTGCGCTCACTTTCTGCTCTCTTGTCTCGCCGTCTGGAGCTTCCAGAGGCGAAGACTTCACCTTTGCCACAAACGCGTCACTATCCGTGAATGCCAGCTTAATGTTGTCCAGCGCAATGCCCCGCTCGATATTCCATTGCACCAAGCGGATCCCAGGACCGATTCGATCAAAGACGGGGCGATGCGGATGTGCTTTTCGGTAGAAAGCTTCATTATTCACAACGGGCGTTGTAAGCAGAGTGGTCAACTTTGACTGGAGCGCAGGTGGAATCTGGTCCTGCTCACCAAGTGTCACCAGTTCGGAGTAAGAGAAGAAGTTCGGGCCGCTCTTACGAACGTAATCGAGTTTTGCGTCGGCTGCAAACAACTCCGTTCCCGGAGTCAGGACAATGGAGCATGCTAAGACGAGGAAAACGCCCTTCTTCATGATGTCAATCACTGTTGTCGCGTTCATGATTCCTGGGCCGCATGGGCAAGATGCAGAACAAAAGCCCCGTGGGTTAAAAAGATTGTCGGCAATCGCCCATTGGCCGTTCGCGGCGCAGAAGTCCCCGTAGCCCCGCTTACAGTTGGAATCTGAATTGAGTAGGCCGCCATCACACGCGAGCGCAATGCAGGGAGCCGGTTTGAGTAGAAGTTATGAGTCGAAAGCGCAAATATTTAATCACCCAGGCAGCCAGTGGCATGACTGCTTCGGCATCGGTAGTCCTGTAGGCGGGCAATCGGCGCTGGTAGAGGCCGCTGCCAGAGTAGGACAAACCGCCATAAAATGAACGCCGGGGCGGTGGTTAGGGCAAGCGGGAAGTTGGCGTTCTTAATATGGCAAACGCTCGAATATTAATCGCTGAGGACGATGAGACCGCTCGACACGTCATGGAGGCGGCTCTCAGAAAACAGAGATATGAGTTGATGGCCGCTTCGGATGCGGAGCAGGCCATTGAATTCCTGAAAAGGTCACCTGTCGATCTCATCATCAGCGATTTACATCTGCCAGGCGCCTCCGGTATCGACCTGCTGAAGAAGGCTCGATCAATTTACTCTGACACAGCCGTGATCATCATCACTGCGTTCGGAACCATTGAGACAGCGGTAGAGGCTATGAAGGCCGGAGCGTACGACTACCTGACTAAGCCCATTCACCCGTACGAACTCACAGCGATCGTGAGCCGCGCCCTCGAGCACCACCGCTTGCTCGCGGAGGTGAGTCTTTTACAAAGTTGTCTTGAGCAGAAATATGGGTTTGAAAATGTCACAGGCTCCTCGGCTTCCCTGATGCGGACGCTGGATGTCGCGGCGCGAGTCGCGCCAGCCGATGTAACAGTCTTGCTTCACGGTGAGACCGGCACCGGCAAGGAACTGATTGCCAAGGCCATTCATTTCCGCAGTCCGCGCCGGGGCCGTCCGTTTGTGACAGTGAACTGCGGCTCCATACCTAGGGAATTACTGGAATCGGAGCTCTTCGGACACACCAAAGGGTCCTTCACCGGCGCCACCAGCCACAAGAAAGGCAAAGCGGAGGTAGCGGATGGGGGCACCATCTTCTTGGACGAGATCGGCGAGCTGCCGCTAGAGTTGCAGGTCCGCGTTTTGCGCCTCATTCAGGAGCACGAAATAGAAAAAATCGGTGCGACAAGTCCCATCAAGCTGGATGTAAGAATCATTGCGGCCACGCACCGGGACCTTGGCGCGATGGCTAAGGCTGGGACCTTTCGCGAGGACCTTTACTATAGGCTGATGGTGGTTCCGATTGAAATACCGCCGCTTCGCGAACGCGCGGAAGATATTCCGGAACTCGTGGAACATTTTCTTGTCAAGTTTAGGAGCAAGCATAGGCGTGAGCTGACGCTTTCCCAGGACGTGCTGCGTCAATTGTGCGATTACGACTGGCCAGGAAACGTGCGTCAACTAGAGAACGCTATCGAGCGACTCGTCCTCCTAACTAAAGGCTCGGAGATACAATTCCAAGATCTTCCGGACTTTCTGCAGCGCCGGCGAGCGCCTCTTGACATCCTGCCGAACGATCTGCCGGACGCCGGACTGAACCTTGTCGAAATGGAGAAAGAACTCCTGATTCGAACCCTGCGCAAGTTTGGCGGCAACCAAACGCGAGCTGCCAGTTTCCTCCAACTCAGCCGTAGAACGCTGGCATACCGGCTCGAGAAATACGGTATCTCACGAACGGAGTTCACGCATCCAGACAAGAGGGAAACCATCGGATAACGTGGTTTCAAGTCGGCGGCGGGACTTCGCCGAACAATGCGGTAAAAAGCAAAAAGGCGAGATCTCGCTCTCGTCGAGCGTGGTCTCGCACTTCTTGATTCCAACCTAAATCCTGGTTCGTTTATGTTGCTTCGTTCCATCCTTTGTTCACGATTACTTTGACGTCTACTCGCCGGTTTAGGGCACGTCCTTGAGGATCTGAGTTCGTCGCAGCCGGGTGTGTCGCACCATAACCAGCCGGTGCGAGAATACGGCGCATCGGAATATTATCCTTCTCCATGAGGTAATTGGTGACGGCCGCCGCGCGATCCGCACTGAGCTTTTGATCAAGCTGCTTCGTGCCGGTGGTCGAAGCGTAGCCGGCGACCTCGATCATGTACCCGTCGACGCCATTGATGGCGGCGGCAAGCGTATCAAGATCCGCTTTCGCAGCCGCGTCAAGATCGGCTTCGCCGCTGGGGAAGTAGATGCCTGCCTCCGCAACCGTCTTGTAGTCATCAAGATCGGATACCCGCTTGTTGACCATGCTGATCGCCTCGGCATCGATCACCGCCGCTGAACCGGCATCATCGGCAGCTTGACCGGCTTCGTTCGCTTCCGCACCAGCTTGGTTCGCGGAAGTCTGGGCTTTGTTCGCAGAAGACTGAGCAGACTGGGCCTCCTGCACTCCTTGATTCGCGGTCGTTTGTGCCTTCCCAGCCGCACCCTTATTGGCTATAATCTGTTGCTCTTCGGCCACTTCGACGGCGAACATGTCAGGCACGAAACTAACCGTCTTTGCGATCAGCTGGCCTTTGGCATTCCCGACGCCTTCCGCCTCGATGGTCAAGCCAGGAACCAGGGCCGTGAGATCCATGTCTTTGTGTACAAAGAACTCGTACTTCCCTTTTTTCCGCTCAACTTTGGTGCCGTCATTGATCACCACGATGACGGGCGAGCCCATCTTCTTGTCATTCACCTTCACCAAGTCACCAGCGCGCGAAACGATCGTGCCCTTGATTTTGGCTTTCTGATCGCCAACGATTTGCGGTGCGCCTAGTGAAACCGTACTCACAAAGGTCATCCCCAGAACTGCCGCTGATGCAATGCAGAGGGCTTGAGCTGTCCAGTGTGTTCTTCGAGTCATTTACAATAACCTCTCTTTCCCGATTCAATCTTTCAACTCCGTGCGTCGAATCTTGCGCCAAATGCCCGATTCGCGCCTGGTGACGACGATGCGCATTCGTAGGAGCGGATGTAAAAATAGTCAACGTGTTGCGGCTCGCAATTCCCACTGATTTTCGACCCGTTGGCCTGGCCGAAGAGGTCGACCAGCCCGGCGATCCGGCCGGTCCAACGCGTCCGATACGGGCGAACCGCTGGCCCTATTTGGAGTTGGCTTTGTTCATGCAGTCTTTGATGAACGACCTGCGGTCCTGACCCGAAAGGTTCTTCTTATCGGCCAGGTTCTTGCAAGCATTCATCTTGTCCTTCTGACTCATCTCGCTGATTGGCTGAGTATCGGCCGCTTTGCTCAGGCAGCTCTGCATGAAGTTCTTGCGATCGTTTCCTGTGAGCCCCTTCTTGTCGGCCATATTGTTGCAGGCCTTCGCTTTGTCCTGCTGGGATGCATCCGGTTTATTCTGAGCTGCCGCCGTCCAGGCGGGGAAGAAGCCTGCGCTCAGGGCCAACAACACCAGCGCCATAATCAGCTTTACTCTTTGCGAAGTTGTGGTCATCAAAAATCTCTCTTCGAAGCTGGATTTCCGGTCAATCCGCTCCTAAATTTTCACGTCGTAAAGAAGCTGGAATTGAAGCCTGGTCTCTGCCGGTATCTTGAGATGCGGTTTCCCCGCCGCCGCAACCGCCGTGCCGGTTGCACCGCCAGCCAAGGCACCGATTGCGGCGCCCTTACCGCCTCCTGCAACGCCGCCGATGATCGCGCCAAGGCCCGCCCCACCAGCTATCTTCCGTGTCGTTTTTTTGCCCTCTCCAGCCGACTTACTCTCCGTTAGGCTGGTCACGACCGGAATGGCACGCCCGTGCACAGAAATTGAATCGACCTTCAGTTGTATTAAATCGCTGCCCTTCATCCGGCCGCCTTGTTCCACGTTGGCCGCGACCAGTTCAACGTCTGACCCACGCGGCACAACAGCTTCGCCACCCAACATGATTGGGTCGTCGAGCGTGCCTCTGAACTTTGCCCCGGTGCGGGTGGAATCGACGTCGATGAATTCGCTCGTGCGAACACGAAGAGTCGTGCCGGCAGGTATCACGATTGGCTGAGGCGTCGAGTATTGGGGCGCCGGGCCCGCCAATAAGGCCCCCAGCCCCATCCCCGCAATCAAAAACAAAAGGATAGAGCGTGTCATTGCGTGCCCCCTTGGGAGCTTCGCATTACCGGTAGCTGCGACGCGACTTGTAGCGCCATTACGTGTTCCAATTGGTTCTCAACCTGAAGAAACCGGGCCGCGGTTATTGGATCGAGCGCTTTCTTGAACTTCTCGTAATACTGGCGCTTGACCTCGGTTCGCTGCTGATCGAGTGCCAGTAGCTCAGTGGCCAGCTGGTCTGCAAGATCGTTTGTCATTTGATCGTAGTTTTCCGTGTATGTTTTCACCAGGGAAAGCATACGGTCTCCCCATTTTGTGCTATCAGCCTCGAACTGTTTGTAGATGGGCCAGAACACAGCCGCCTGACTTGCGTCCAAGTTCATCACTTGTCCCATCACCTGCGACCTGGAATTCCTCACGTTGGAGCGCAACAGTTTGATATACGCGTCAATGTTCAGATCTTGATCTGACTCGGAAGCACTTTGCGTCTGAGCCGGAGGGCTCGACGTTGAACTCGCCGAAGATTGAGCCATAAGGCCTGCGGATGCAAGCACGCCACTGAGAAGTACTGGAGATATCCAATTCATTGATTCACCCTTCAAGGAACGTCAACTAATCCGATGTTTGAATCGCTCGATGCATTGTGGCGGCCTCGGGCTCGTTATTTTTGGTAGTTGGTGTTTTGCGTGACGACCTGGATCTGCTTGGCCGCGCCATTCAGGATCGTACGGGCGACGTAGTTCGTTCCATCGGGCAGAGTTTGGAAGGCAACGTCCAACGTGACGGCATCCTGAGGATCATCAAGGTAACTATTTACGTTGACTTTGCGTAAAGCATGAGCCGCCGAGTCGAAGCCCAATGCGAGCATGTCACCAGGTTTGAAGTAGTTTTTGAACTGAAGCTCAGCAAGTCCAGACGCTCCCCCCGGGGTCAGTGAAGCATTGCCGGATTGAAACGCAGCCTGTATTCTGTCCGGTGACGGGGGGACATAATTGTGAATCAGGGCTACCGCCCGATCCATGTAGTCCTTCATTTCGCCAACCTTTTTCTCGACGATTCTCTTCTTCATCCCGCGCATTTCCTTTTGCGGCTCGGGCGCATCCAGAGAGGTTTTCTGCACCTGGCCGTCGGGGCCGTAGCGACACTGTTCATTCGTTACTTTTTTAACCTCCCCTTTGACGCTGATTTCAGTGTGCGCCGTCCAGGTATATTGGCGCAGCGAAGCTTGATTCTGCGCCATGGATTGCTTGACGGCGGCAAGTTTTTGCTGCAACGCTTCCTTGGCGCCTTGTGCTCCAGCTTGTGCGATAAAAATCTGCGCGAACAGAACCGCGCTTGCCGTCACGATTATTCTCATTTCTGTCCTTTCCGCTCAGCTGCGGCGACTCTTTTAAACGTTACGCAGCCAGTGATGAGCCTTGTGTTGGGAACGATGGCGTCGGGTCCCGGCGGACTCAATTTTCTTTCTTGTTTATGGTGAGACCAATGCCGCGAAAAAGATACAACCGCCGCGAGGCTATGGCATCTCGCCTATTGCTTAAACGCCACCGGCGGCCCGCTGACGCGTTTCCCTTTGAGATCGACGGTAACCTCGACGCGGTCGGCGATCTTTATAAAAGGAATGCCGCTGTTCATCCCGTATTCCTTACGATCGAAGGCCATTGTCCCTTTTATCTCGCCTGATCCTGTCCCTTTACCGTTAACCGTGAACGTCAGCGTTTCGGGTTTAGATACTCCTCGTATCGTAAAAGTGCCCGGAAGATCAAGGGTGTCGGGACCGGTCTGCACAATCTTGCTTGAATGAAACGTGATGTACGGATCATCCTTCGCGTCGAAAAAATCTTTGCTTTTTAGCTTGTTGTTCTTCATGCCGCTTCCGGTATCTACGCTGGCGGCGTCGATCTTGATGTCCAAAACACCTGTCGAGACATCCGGGGATGTAAATGTCAGCGCAGCATCCCACTTATCGAACGTACCTTCTATTGGCACCGATGCCTTGACACCGAACTTCACCGTGCTCTCGCTAGCTGTCATTTTAAACACAGGAACACCCGATGGAGAGTCCGCGGGTTGCTTCGCTGATAGGACGCCGAGGCCCAGCAGCATTACCGCACCTACGAACAAACTGCTCGTGGAGTAGTCGATTCTAAGAAGTTCTGGCACAAAACCCCCATTCCGACTGCAACGATGATTAAAAACGAGAAAAGGTCCAATACATTTTCTGTCCGGTAGCGAACGTATAACGGATTTGACTAGCCTCGGTCTATCCACCTGCAGCTGCTGATACGCGATATCCAACCTTGGCAATTACGCCCGCGAGGCGTATTCACTCCAGTTGCGAAAATTTACGCCTGGGAAATCCGGCCAGCATCGTTCCGCAAGAGTTCAATTAACATGCATCGGTGGCGCACCGCGGTCGTGGCACTCATTTCGCTCCAGGCTTTCGCTCAGGCCCCAGCAGCGAAGATCGCAAACTCGCGCCCTCGAATCGGCGTAGCACTCGAAGGTGGCGGCGCGCTCGGATTAGCCCACATCGGAGTACTCAAGTGGTTCGAAGATCACCGAATTCCGGTCGACGATATCGCCGGTACCAGCATGGGCGGTCTGATTGGAGGAGTTTACGCTACGGGCATGCGGCCGGAGGAAATCAGCAAACTGATATCGCAGATCGACTGGAACGAGGTTTTGGGCGCGCAATACCGTTTTAGCGATCTTGCCTATCGCCGGAAACAAGACCTCCGGGCGTATCCAAACTCGTTGCAATTCGGCCTGAAGCACGGTTTAACTATTCCTGGGGCTCTGAACACCGGTCAGACCATAACGTTCCTATTCGACCGCATCGCTTTGCCATATTCAGAGCTAAAGAGCTTCGACGACCTACCGATTCCGTTCCGATGTGTTGGTACCGACCTCGTCACCGGTCAGCCGCACGTCTTCAAAGACGGACCGCTCGGGCAGGCGCTGCGTTCAACCATGTCGCTGCCCGCCGTGTTTACTCCCGTCAAGAATGGCGCGAGTCTCTATGCCGACGGCGGGCTGCTGGATAACCTGCCTGTGGATGTTGTAAAAGCAATGGGTGCCGACATCGTCATCGCTGTCAATCTGAGCACCGCCGAATTCAACTCAAAGAACAGCCAATCGATGTTCTCGATCATGGGCCGCTCCATCAGCGTAATGATCTCGGCTAACGAACTCCGCAGTATGCGGATGGCGGACTTGCTTATCTCGGTTGATCTTTCAAGCTACACATCGATGGACTACGAGGCCGCCCAGAAGATCATACAGCGTGGGTATCAGGCGGCTGAACAGAAGTCACAGTTGCTTTCGAGGCTCGCTTTGGACGAAACTGCTTGGCGCGAATACCTTGTGCAACGTGAAGCGAAGCGAATTCATACGACACCGGTGCCGCAATTCGTGGACGTGAAGGGAGTTCCTCCGCAGGTTGCACAGGATATTGAAAAGAACCTTGCGACATTCGCCGGCAAGCCCCTCGATACCGGCCGCCTGGAACAGGATATTAACGTCATCTCGGGGAGCGGACGCTTCTCGAGCTTTTCGTATGCAATGGAGCAAAAGGACGACGAATCGGGGCTAGTCGTTCAAGGCAACGAAAAACAATACGGGCCGCCCTTCCTGAATCTGGGCATTAACGTGGATGGCTCCGAATACGACAATGTCCTCTTTACTGCGCAGGCTCGGATAACGGCGATGGACGTAGGCGGATTCAGGTCAGAATGGCGAACCGATTTTAGTGCCGGTTCCACCTGGGGCGTCGCCAGCGAGTACTACAAGCCGCTCTCACTGACAACTAAATGGTTCATCGCTCCGCGCGCATCCTTTTCGAATGTTCCATTAGATATCTATGACTACTCGAAGCCCATCGCAAATTACAGAGTTCGCCAGCTAGGAGGTGGGTTCGACGTGGGTTACGCCATAGACCGGTGGAGCGAGCTCCGTTTCGGGTATGACATTGGTGAACTGCGGTCTTCGTTACGCATCGGTGCTCCCACTTTGCCCACGCCGGAGGGCAGGTTGGGAAGCTCGTCCATACGTTACAACCTCGACAAATTGGACAGCCCTCTGGTCGCTCGGCGGGGCGAGATTGTGAGTGCACGTTGGCAATGGGACGACGCGGTGCCGGGCGCGCCGCATGGTTTTCCACTGTCGGAATTGTATTTTGGCATCGTTCGCCCGGTCAGTAAGCCAGCGTCAGTTTTCTTTCAAGCTTACGGCGGAACTACCTTTGGCTACAACAACACCGGTTTGCCGCAGTTCTTCTTAGGTGGAGTGAGCCGGCTTAACGCATACGGCACGAACGAGCTGCGAACGGACCAATATTTTCTGTTCCGGCTTGGCTACGAGCACGAAGTCTTCCAACTGCCTCCGTTGATCGGCAACAAGGCCTACGCGACAGCCGTTTACGAGCTGGGAAAGGCGTATATGGTCACAAATGAATCCCGGCTCCCCATGGATGTTGCTCTGGGGCTCGTGTTTGAAACGTTAATGGGACCGGTAAGCGTGGGTGTCAGCGCGGGCGATGCCGGCCATCACAAATGGTACTTCAACATCGGCAGAGTTTTCTGACCGGAGCGGCTATGGAGCGAACGCCCTCCGCTCTCGCACGCGATGAAAGGATCAACAATATCACTCGAGCGCTTATTCTCGCGTCCATGCTTATCTTTGCTTTTCCCCTCGTAGCGCGAGTATCAACCGATGTAATTGTAATGAAGAACGGCGACCGCCTGACGTGCAAGATTAAACAGCTCGAAGCGGGCGTGCTCACTGTCGGGCTCGACTACGCCGACGGTGACGTATCGATCGACTGGAAAAAGGTAGCTCGGATCGAAAGTAATCAATTATTCATTGTAAAGACGCAGGGTGGCTCGGTTTTCATGGGAAAGCTGAAAACTGCGGCGAAACTGGGCGCAGACCAGGCGGCAGAACTTGAGATTGTGGAAGCGGCTGGGTCGGGGAATCCGCCGTCAATCGAAATGACCCAGGTTGTCGATGTGCGCCAGACGTCAGAGGGCTCCTTAAAAAAATGGAGTGGCGACATAAGTTCTGGGACCACCTATTCCAAAGGCAATAACGCAGCCCAATACAACATCGGGTTTGAGACGCTGTACCAGCAGGAACGCTGGGCAGCACAG
>JBAUZG010000152.1:0-18130 GCA_049585195.1 Bryobacteraceae bacterium
GTTGGTTATGGATGAAGATTGTCGACGAAGAAATCGGTCATCTGCTCGTGCATGCCTTCGCTCATCTCGCCAGTGACGCCGTGCGTTTTCTGCGGGTAGAGCATGAAATCGAATTGCTTATTGGCGCGGTGAAGAGCGGTCATCATTTGCATGGTGTTCTGAAACAGGACATTGTCGTCTTCAAAGTTGCAAACGATGAGAAGTTTGCCTTCGAGCTTTGAAGCCGCAAGCACGTTAGAGCTCCGCGCGTATCCTTGCGGGTTATCAGCGGGAAGGCCCATGTAGCGTTCGGTGTAGATGGTGTCGTAATTATGCCAATCGGTGACGGGCGCCCCTGCAACGCCTACCTTGAATAGATCGGGAGCTCTCAGAAGCGAGTAGATGGTCATATAACCGCCGAAGCTCCAGCCGTAGATGCCGATGCGATTTCTGTCGACAAAGCCCATACTGACGAGTTTTTCAACGCCCGTTCGCTGATCGGCCAATTCCGTTTTGCCGAGCTCGCGGTAAACCGGGTTTTCGAAGGCGTGGCCATAGCCGTAAGAGCCGCGGTTATCCAACTGCCAGATAACGAATCCTTTGTTCGCCAGCACTTGTTCCCACGACAGACCCTGCCAAGCGTCGCGAATCGATTGCGCTTGCGGGCCGCCGTACACGAAAACGATTGCGGGGTATTTCTTTCCGGGATCGAAGTTGGCGGGCTTAATGAGGCGTGCATACATGGTCGTGCCATCGCTTGCCGGGACCGTCACGATTTCGGCCGGAAGGATATTCAGATTGCTGAGTGACGAGCGATCGGCAGATTTGATCACCGAAAGCTGGGCGCCGTCGGAATCGTGGAGGGTCGTTTCGGGCGGAGTGGCGAGGTTAGAGAATGTGTCGAGATAATGGCTTCCGTTTTCGTCGATTTTGATGCTATGCATGCCGGAGCCTTTCGAAATCTGCTCGGGCGCGCCGCCATCGAACGGCACGCGATAGAGCTGGTCTTCGAGCGGGCCTGCTTCGCTCGAGGTGAAGTAAATGGACCGGCGCTTTTCATCGAATGCGTCAACCCGGTTCACTTGCCAATTGCCGGAGGTAAGTTGCTTCAGCAGTTCGCCATTCAGCGAATAGAGATAGAGGTGGCGAAAGCCGCTGCGTTCGCTTGACCACAGGAATTGGGGCGAGGCTTTAAAGAAATGGAGGTCGTCGTTAATATTGATCCAAGTCTTATCGTGCTCGGAGAGAACCGGGCGCAGGCTGCCCGAGGAACAATCGGCTAGCAACAGTTCAAGCTGGTTCTGGATGCGATTCATGCGCTCGATGGCAACGCCTTTGGAATCGGGCAACCATTGAATGCGCGCGATAAGTTGATCGGGCGCAGTGGTGACGTTCAGCCATTTTGTATCTCCGCCGGTTGCCGGAACGATCCCGATCTTTACCACGGCATTGGGCGTGCCGGCCTGCGGATAGCGCTGGGGTTCGTAAATCGCATGGGTGAGGAGAAGGTCCTCGTGAGGGTAAAGGAATTCGCTGCCGACATTAAACTGCATGTATGCGATCTGCTTCGAATTGGGCGACCACCAAAACGCCTTTCCGAGATCGAGCTCTTCGGGATAAACCCAGTCGAGCTGACCGTTCAGAAGAGTCGGAGCGCCGTCGAAGGTAAGATCCGTTGTCTTGCGGGAAGAAAGATCGAGCACGTGCAGATTCGCATCGCGCCGGAACAGGACAGATCGCCCGTCGGGCGAAAGAGTGGGGAAGTTCTGGGAATTGATTTGAGCGAAGCTCTCGCGGGGCTTGGATCGTCCTACTTCGGCAATGAAGATGCCAGCCTGCGTGGAGACGAGCATGGTCTTGCCGTCAGGAAACCATTGCGGGCCGCTCGCATCCACTCGTCTGTTTTGCCAGTGAAACTGAGTGGGAGTTGAATGTGGATTCGGCGGCGAGCCGGTCCCCAGGTCGCTCAACGTAAGCCAGGGAGTGGCACGGTGAGACCGGATATCGTAGACCCAGAGTTTACCGCCCGCTTCATAGGCAAATGCGTTGCCATCGGGGCGCCAAACCGGCTCAGGAGCAATGAAGAACGACGACGTCGTGAAAAGATCGTGCACCGTGACGGGCTTCTTGCCGCCCTGATAAGCCGCGCAAATGAGGGCCAAGGGGAACAAGATGCCGGATAAAACGAGACCTTTCATGTGATCTCGATTGTAACGAGCCTTCGGTTTGGAATCTTGTCGAAGAGCGGTGGGCACGTGTAAACGTTCTCAGTTCCTATTGAGAAACCGTGCCGGCAGGACGGACTGGAGTAGAGGCAAAAGCTCAGCAGGCCGAACTATCATCAGAATACGGTTTAAACTTAGACGCTCCAATGTATAAACGACCAGCTATCAATTCCGAACTCCTGACCGAAACGATTGAAAATCATCTTCGCTATTTCATCGGAAAATTCGAGGGCCAAGCCTCGGCTTATGAGACATTCCGGGCGCTCGGCCTAGCGCTGCGTCCGTTTATCGTAGACCGAATGATTGACACGGCGGCCCGTTGCCGCGCCGCTAATGCCAAGCGAGTCTACTACTTGTCGATGGAGTTCCTGATTGGCCAGAGCTTAGCCAATACATTAAACAATCTGGGCCTGATGGAGGTTTGCCGTGCGGCGATTAAACCGCTGGGCTTTTCGTTCGAGCAACTGGTTGATGCCGAACCGGACGCAGCGCTGGGCAACGGCGGATTGGGCCGGTTGGCAGCATGCTTCCTCGAGTCGCTCGCCTCGCTTGATATGCCGGGATTCGGGTACGGACTCAATTACGAATTCGGGCTGTTCCGCCAAAAGATCCAGAGCGGGTTTCAAAAGGAGGAGCCCGATCATTGGCGCAGCGAAGAATCACCGTGGATTATCGTTCATCCTGACCAGATTTGCTACATCCCGGTTTACGGGTATGTCCAGCATGGCGGCGATAAGCCCATGTGGATGGGATGGAAGCTGCTGGTTGGCGTTCCACACGACATTCCGATTGCCGGCTACGGCGGCCGGACGGTGAACTATCTCCGACTGTATTCGGCGCGCGCTTCCGCGCATTTCAACATGGAGATATTTAACAGCGGCGATTACATGCGGGCGGTGGGCGAAAAGATTGACTCGGAAAACGTGTCGAAAGTGCTATATCCCTCGGACGCGGCTCCGGCGGGCCGTGAGCTGCGGCTGTTGCAGGAGTACTTCCTGGTCGCCTGCGCGGTACGCGATATCTTCAACCGCTTCGACGAGGAATCGTCCGATCTGAAATCCCTTCCTGACAAAGCTGCCATTCAGTTAAACGATACGCATCCAGCGCTGACGGTGGCGGAAATGATGCGTCTGTTGGTGGACGAACGGGGCATGGAATGGGAAGAAGCTTGGAAGATCACCTGTAACACCTGTGCCTACACGAATCACACGCTGATGCCGGAAGCTCTCGAGCGGTGGCCGGTCTACTTGCTCGAGCGAGTGTTGCCGCGGCATCTTCAGATCATTTATGAAATCAACCAGCGTTTCCTCGATCTGGTTCGCACTCGCTGGCCGCAAGAGCCTCTCCGTCTGAAGGAAGTTTCGCTCGTTGAAGAATCCGGAGAGCGTGCCGTTCGCATGGCCCATCTCGCCATTGTTGGCGGACACGCTGTGAATGGAGTGGCGGCGCTGCACTCGGAATTAGTCAAGCATGAACTGCTTCCTACGTTTTACGAGCTTTGGCCTGAGAAATTTCAGAACAAAACCAATGGCGTGACCCACCGGCGGTGGCTTGCCTATGCCAATTCCGGGCTGGCATCTCTCATTACATCGGCAATCGGAGATTCCTGGATTGGCGATTTCAGCCAGATACGCGAGCTGGAACCGTTTGCGGGCGACCCGGGGTTCCTCGAGAAATTCCGAGAAATTAAACACCGGCGAAAGCAGGCCCTGGCCCTGCTGATGGCGCAAAACACCGGCATTTCCGTTAATCCCGACCATGTATTTGACATTCAGATTAAGCGGATTCACGAATATAAGCGCCAGCTACTGCACGTTCTTCAGATCATTGACGAATACCTGTCGCTGGTTGAAGACGCACGGAAACCGGCCAGTCCGGTAGTGCACATATTTGGCGGCAAGGCGGCTCCGGGCTACGTGATGGCGAAACTGATCATTAAACTCATCAACAACGCCGGGGCCATCATTAACAGCGACAAGCGAGCCACCGATTGGATACACGTTGTATTCATGCCCGACTACCGCGTTTCGCTGGCGGAAAAATTGATTCCGGCCGCGGATATTAGCGAGCAAATCTCTACAGCCGGCATGGAGGCATCGGGAACGGGCAATATGAAGCTGGCGATGAATGGAGCGCTGACGCTCGGAACGATGGACGGAGCCAATATCGAGATTGTGGAGGAAGTCGGGCTGGAGAATGCCTACATATTCGGACTGAGCGCCGAAGAAGTTGCCGAGCAGAAAAGAAACTGGTCGTACCGGCCCTCTCAACTCTACCGATCGAACGACCGCATCCGGCGCGTCATCGATTCTTTATCGAGCGACCGTTTCTGCCCTGCGGAGCCTTCACTTTTCCGGCCCATTGCGGAGAAGTTGCTCTACGACGGAGAGCAGTATTTTCATTTGGCTGACTTCACCTCGTATGTGGATACGAAGGCTAAGGTCCTCGAAGAGTATACAGAGCGCGAAAAGTGGAGCGAGCGAGCTGTATTGAACATTGCGCGATCGGGGAAATTCTCGAGCGACCGTACCATTCGTGAGTATGCCGATCAGATCTGGAATATAAAATCGCTTGGCGCTTGAGGACGCTAGGGAACTCAGTGAATCTCTCGTACGAATCGAGGAACTGCGTCGAGGCTGTAGTACACCGGCAGGCCGCGTTCTTTCACAATCCGAACATCCTCATCGGCTCCCTGTGATTCGCCCGCAACCGATTGGGGATCGTAGTGGACCTCGCTCACGCGAGTCACGAGACGGTGCTGGGCGCGTTGAAGGTGGCCACGCAGCCGGTAATTGTGTCGCACACGAGCCTCGACAGCCGAACAGGCGGGAACCCCAGGATGGCGCAAATGATAAAGCCGCGGCTGATCAGCAAAGAACACGCGAAGGTAGTGGCCGACGCCGGCGGCGTGATCGGCGTGTGGACTCACCTGGCCGACTCGCTGAAAGAGTTCGTGGAAAGCATCAAGGCGATGGTGGACGCGGTGGGCATCGAACACACCGGTGTCGGCAGCGATACAGATTTGCTTTCCGCGCGTATTGGCCAAGGTACCAACAAGGCATGGCCGGGCCTGACCGGAGGATTTTTCCAAGCGGTTGTCGGCGAGATGCTGCTGCAGGGCTTCACGCCTGACGAGATCGGCAAAGTTGGCGGCGGAAACTTCTGCCGCGTCTTTGGCAAGGTTACGGCTGGCCACGCCTAAGCGGCGCAGAAGTCACGTAAGCTGTCGTGGCATCGACTGTGACGCGTTGCCCCGTTGTGCAAAAGCCCAAAATCAGCGAGAGATGGTCATCGGAAACTGACGAGCGAAAGCCGGTCCGGGCGATTCGCGCGGCGCGGCTGCCTTGTTGTAAGCACTCGCTGCCAAAGCCAATCCAGTCATCATGGCAACGACAAGCGTGAATCCCGGTTCCTCAAGCCAGACATATACACCACCAAGCAAGCCCATCATGACGATGCCTCCCTTTGCGCTGGCTGACTGCCAGTTACGTTGCCGGGACAAGCCGCTCCAGAGCAACCAAACCATCCATAAGTACACCAGGACTCCGACGCAGCCCAAGTCGCCCAAAAGGCCAAACCAACTGCCGATGCTCGAAAAGGCGGAGGAAGTAGAAAGATAGCTGGATCTCGTGTCGCGGACGAGTTTCAGAGTAATAGGGCTAGTTTTCAATCCCAGAAGTCCGACCAAGGACGTGTCGGACAAATCTATATCAGGCGTGAGAAGCGCCACCCGGCTCAGCGTATTGCCAGGACCAAGTCCGAAAAGCCAACTGTAAGGATGGTCCGACAGCATAGAAGCGATTTCCGATAGGCCTTTCAGCTTCTCTCCGGCCCCGGCCGACATTAAGCCTCGGTCTTCAACCTGCTGTAGGGGCGCATAGTAATTGAAAGCGACATAGGATATGAGCCCTGTAAATAAGAGAGGAGCTAATAGTGCTAATGGGTTAAATCGTCTCGAACAGAGAATCGCAATGAACATACCGGGCAAGAAACAAACGATTGCCTGTTTTGCGTCCGCGAGTACCGATAGGCCGAAGAGAGGAATAGCGATCGCAAACAGAAAGGTTTTAGTCCGGAAGTCTCGCGATATGCTGCCCTTACAAATTGCGATCATTACGCCAAGCAAAGCCACCGAGCCGGCCACGTGGGCGCCAGTTCCAGAGTGGACGAAAGTTCCCTGCACGAAATCCGGGCTCCCCCCTTTTGTTCGCCATTGCCAGACACCGAGGGGTATTTGCACGAGGGCGAGAGTGAGAATAAGCTTCCACAGCTTCTCCGACACACGCTCCGTCGGTGGCGCCGCCAGCATTACGTACACCAATACAAATGGCTCGGCTAAAACCAGCCAGTTGGCTATCGGGCGGGCCAGCTCGCCGGTATTCAACCCCCACGAGAGAAAATTAATCAACAGAAATACCATTAACCCAGCTCCTACAGCTTTTGCGAGCGCTGAGGGCCTTCCTTTAATCAGTGACACCGCGAGACCGCCGATCACTAGCGGATAATGCACAAAATTCAAAAAATGAGCGCCAGTGCTCGCCGCGATAATACGAGACGCTACTGCCATCACAACCGCGCCCGCCATCCAATACACGGGATCGACCCGAAAAAATAGCAACCCTGACGCTGAGGCCAGCACTAGCCAGGCTTTCATAGGCGCTTTCGCAACCCAACTGCCTGTCAGCAGGACCACGACGGCCAGTGCGGCGGCGGACAGGATCTGGCTAAGCTGCCGGCGATGAGGTAGGCTGAACGTGGTCATCGGGTACCGTTGTATCTCGCCGGCTTTCGGCGATCTGGAATATAGCTCGGCGAGTGTCGGACCGCGCTTCTCCCAACTGTAGTTTCTACACACGTGATGGCGCGCCGCCATCCCGAGCCGGGCGACATGCTCCCGATTCATAACCAGTGTACACATCGCCCTGGCCATTTCTCGGATGACCTGCTCCGCCGATGGGGCGAAACCTTGATCCCTGTTTCACTCGTAACTTGCAGACCGGGTCCCCCAGTATTGAGACAAATGACCGGCCTCCCGGCCGCCATGGCCTCGAAACAGACCCATCCGCCGGAGTCGTGAAGGCTGGGGTGTCGTTTAACTCTTCTCTCATCGAGATGGCTCATGCGGCCGCGGCATCAAAGCAGGTAGTCTGATTTAGTACTTGCGGTACTTCTGTTTGGCGTGAACAATTGTCGTCCAGCGGGTTCGAGACAAGTTCCCTGAGTTGCGCAGCCGCTGCTCAGCCGTCTACAACGCTGTTGAAACCAACGGAATTCTGACCTGTACCAAGGGCGGAGAATGATGGTCGACTTGAGCGACGATCCTCTCACACCCGAGCTCGCGTTGTTCTGCAATCCGGCTATCGCCACCAACTCGAACGTCGCCTGGCGCCGAAAGTCGCTGCACGTGTCCACTTTCATGGTGCCGTTCCGCATGCCAAACTGGCCGAGATCTCTCGTGCGGCGGAACTGCTGGTCCACCCTCGCGGGTTAGCGTTCGAGGGCGCCACTAATGTTGCTGCTGGCGCGGTCCGCTTGTTATATTCGAATCCGACGCCGCCCCTGCATGGCGGTGTGCTGTATCTACGTTGTTACTCGGAGGACTTCTAACCGTGGACTCCAGCGAAGCCATGTCGAACGAGTTGCGCCCACCGGCTCTTGTCTTTTCCCCTAACCCCGATGATGAGTCGCTGGCGGCCGGCATGAAAATCCGTACAGCGAAAGATTCTAGGCGGCGCCGGCGGATGGCGCTCTCCATTCTGATGTTTAGCGCACTGTTGGCCGGTTTCTCGATAATCGCCGATGCGTTCGCACCGGGAGGAAGGCCCATCATCAAACTCGACGGTGTCGATCCGGCGGCCTACTACCTAACTACTCATTCACTCCTTTTCGACGGCGACGTTGACCTCAAAAACCAGTTCGCGAATCACCCGTCACTCGGTGGTGACCATTGTTTTGCAATCCGTCCGGAGAGTGGCTTGCCGGGAAACTGTTGGCCTATAGGATTCTCTCTTTTGCAAGTGCCATTCCTCTTCGTTGGGAATCAGATTGACCTCGCTTTAGGTGGGGTGGGCGACGGATACTCCAAAAGCTGTACTCGGTCTTACTTTCTCGGAATCGTCTTTTGGCTCTGTTTGGGAATGATCCTTCTGTTCCACCTCATCGGTGAAATCGGCCGTTCGCTCGGCATTTCGCAAAAACGGTCCGATTGGGGCGCCTTTACGATCGTGCTAGGTCTCTGGCCTTCCACAACGTTGTGCTATTACACGTTTTCCGGAATGGCGCACGTGGCGGATTTTATGGCCTGTTCCCTTTTTCTACTAATGTGGTGGCATGCAAAGGATACCAACTCCAATCTTAGGTGGATACTATGCGGCGTTGCTGCAGGTTTACTGGCGCTCGTCAGATGGCAATCGGTTCTCTTTGTCTCGGTACCCATCGTGTACGAAATTGTGTCGGTTTTGAACGCAAGGCCTAGCTACAAATTAGAAAGCGTTCGCTCGTGGCTGCGTCCAAGGGTTTTAGCGTGTTCGTCAATACCGATCATGTTAATTCCGCAGTTTCTCGAATGGAAACGAATCTATGGTAGTTACTTAGTAGTGCCTCAGGGCAGGGACTTCCTTGTATTTCCACCGTCATTTGTCCTGCACGTCCTCTTCTCATCCCAGCACGGTTGGTTCATTTGGACTCCTGTGGTGGCGATAGGCACTGCTGGTTTGCTGTACTATTGGCGGCGTTTTTCTGCGTTGTGCTCAGCATTGCTAGCCGGCGTCGTTCTTCAGATTCTTATGTGCGGGTCTCTTCCCACCAGTTGGGATGGCGGTGCGTCTTTTGGTATTCGTATGTTGACGAATTGCATTCCGGCGATCGGTATAGGGATCGCCCTATTCGTTTTCTTCGGTTCTTTACGCTGTATTGGAATAATCACTGCCGCCGGATTTCTATTCTCTGCATACACTTTCTTATTTGCGATACAATACCGCCTCGATCTCATTCCAAAAGGGGATAGGCTGACCTTCCAGGAACTTCTCCTGGACAAGTTAAATTTACGTTCGGCCTTGCAGCGCAAACGCGCTTATATTACAGCCAACATGATGTTGAAAACCGGTGAGACGAACGCTGCAATCGAGATCGCACGCGCCGCTCTCGGCAGCAATCCTACGGATCGCAACTTGCTTAGTTTGCTTAACGAGGCCTACACGCGAAATGGCGACTCGGCTGGAAGAGACATGGTTCGGGCGAAACTTCAAAGTCTGGCTGACTCAAGATTGTGGTGACCGCGCGGCCGATCTCGTTTCGCGGATGACTCTTGAAGAGAAGGTCTCCCAAATGCACAACTCTGCGCCGGCGATTCCGCGTCTCGATATCCCCCGTCCGCAGTCTGCTGTCGCTCGGAGAATCGTGGAACTCCAGGATTACCTGTATAATCCAATGAACAACCGATATGCGTTACGAACCGGAACACAAGACGCGAACCCGCAATCGTATCCTGCGGAACGCCGCTCGCAAGCTCCGCGCTGAGGGGCTGAGTGGTCCTGGCGTGGCCAGCGTAATGAAGGCATCGGGTCTAACCGTGGGCGGCTTTTACAAGCATTTTCGTAGCAAGGACGAACTTCTCGCCGCCGCCATCGCGGAGGGGTTCTCGGAATTTAGCGACAAGGTCTATGCCTCCCTGCAAAACGTGCCGCCTGATGACAGGTGGAAGCAAGTCGTTCAGTGGTACCTCTCCACCGGGCACTGTGACCGTCCCGATACCGGCTGCCCGATTGTGACGTTGGCGCCTGAGATTGCACGCGCCAAAGTCGGTGTTAGAAAACGAATTGCCGGCCTAATGAAAGAGCTTAGGGAGCGGTGGGTGGCGTTCATGCCGGGATCGACCGCAACAGAGCGGGAGCAAAACTTCTTCGTCATTCTTGGTGCGATGGTTGGTGCCGTGTCCATTGCCCGTCTTTTTACCGAGCCTGCCGAGAGGCAGAGAGTGTTGGCTAGTACCCGGGATTATCTTTTACGCAGCTTTTGAGATTTTTTTGCAACGTGTGGATTACGTTCATAATCCTATACGGCATACGAGATCGAAAAAAGACTCGTGAGGGCCTGAAAAAATCCGTCCCGCCAGAAATAAAAACCGTTTGCCTGGAGCGTGGAAATGAAAGGAATCTTATGAATCTCACGGGTCGCACCATCCTCATCACCGGGGGCTCGGCCGGCATCGGGCTTGCTTTTGCGCTCAAATTCGTCGAACTTGGCAACGAGGTCATCGTGACCGGCCGGCGCCAGGCAGTGCTCGACGAGGTGAAGGCGAAGTACCCGAAGCTCCACACCATCCAGAGCGATGTCGCAGATCCGGTGCAGGTCGCCGCGCTCGCGGCGCGCGTGAAAGCGGATTTCCCCAAACTGGACGTGCTGATGAACAATGCAGGCATCCTGATTCACAAGAACCTCAAGGCCCCGGCGGCCGACCTTGCTGAATTGATGGCGGAAATGAACATCAACGTGGGGGGTGTAATTGGCATGACCTCGGCATTCATCGACATCCTCACGGCCAACAAGGGCACCCTGATCAACGTTTCCTCGGCGCTCGCCTTCGTGCCGCTGCCGTCCGCGCCAATCTACAGCGCCACCAAGGCGGCGATTCACTCCTACACCCAATCACTGCGGTTCCAATTGGAGGAAACTGGCGTAGAGGTCATCGAGCTCATGCCCCCAGCGGTGAAGACTGACATGACGGGCGATCTTCCGGAGGGCGACGGCATCACTCTCATGACGACGGACGAGTTGGTGAAGCAATCCTTTGTGTCCTTAAAGGCTGGTGCCCTGGAGATCCGGCCGGGGCAAGCCAAACAGCTCGCCTTGATGCGCCGCCTCGCCCCCAATTTCATCAACGGTCAACTCTGGAAGGCGTCTAAGAGATTGGTTCCGGTCGGAGTGAGATAGTCGGCTTTGATGGGTGTTCGCCGACTTGCCGAACTTCGTCCTGGCCTCCTGAAAAACAGGCCACAACTACAGCATAAGCAGCCAACTATTCATCGGAGTGATCCATGCAGGATACAAGCACACTGATCCATCAAGAGTTCTCCAGCCAGCGCACCTTCGACGCTGTCGTCGCGGCATTCGAGGCTGCGATTGGCCCGGGCGATGGCAAGACCTTCCAATCCATGGTGGATCAAACCACCAGCGCGAGCGATTTTGCCGACCGCATCCGTGCGGCCGAGGGTTCCAGCGGCTTCATTCTCTTCCTCAAGGTGGAGCACGGTCCATGGCTAGCGCGAGTAGGGATCGGAGGCCGCGCGACCATGTATACGATCGGCAATCCTCTGATCGCCCAGACTATGATCCGGCACAACATCGAAGTTGGACTGAACGTTCCCGTGCGCGTTCTGATCTATGAGGACGCTGCCGCGAAAACCGGGCGCATCGGGTACGATCTTCCCTCGTCGCTGATGGCTCGGCTAAACAACGAGCAGATCACAGCAGCCGCGAAACTGCTGGATGACACGCTGGCAGCCGTGGCACGGCATTGCACCGGAGCTAACGGCTGAATCGATCTACAGCCGGCTGCTCGCCGAACTTCGTCACCGGACCGCTTACTTGCGTGCGCGGCTCGGCCAAACAGTTGAATCCACAAGCTTCGTTTCCGAGCCACGACCGCCAGGGAGTGGTTGTGACGAAGTTAGGCTCGAGTCAAGCGGCAGTCAATCCTGTCGCCGGAGAGCCACAAGACCTCGGCAAAGTTATCCTTGAGCCCTGGGCCGAGGTCCGGGCCGTCGACGAATTTCTTAAATCAGTAGCTCTAGACATTTCCTACGCGCGAAGATGTCACGCAGCACATCGATCGTTCTAATTCAGTAAGAAATTGGAGATAGAGAACATCATGAAGGCATTCATCGTCGATCGTTATGGTAGCAAGGGTGGCATACGGTTTGGCGAAATGCCAGACCCGGAACTGCGGGACGATAACGTATTGGTCCAGATCCACGCCGCTGGTGTAAACCTTCTGGATTCCAAAATCAGAGACGGAGAGTTCAAACTCATTTTGCCTTACCGCTTACCGGTCATTTTGGGCAATGATGTGGCTGGGGTCGTGGTCCGAGTCGGATCTCGAGTGCGGCGATTCAAGCCCGGCGACGAAGTCTATGCGCGGCCTCATCAGGACCGGATCGGCACCTTCGCGGAATTCATCTCGATGAATGAAAATGACGTGGCGATTAAGCCAAAAACACTCACCATGGAGGAAGCGGCTTCCATCCCTCTGGTCGGCTTGACCGCTTGGGCGCTGATCGAAAGAGCGAGCCTAAAGAAAGGGCAAAAGGTTCTCATTCACGCTGGCTCCGGTGGTGTCGGAACATTTGCGATTCAGCTGGCGAAGCATGTTGGTGCGATCGTGGCGACGACAACGAGCGCGGCGAATGTCGATCTGGTGAAGAATCTTGGTGCAGATGTCGTGATCGATTACAAAAAGGACAACTTCGAGAAAGTCCTGCACGATTATGACCTCGTCTTGAATAGCCTGGGCAAAGACGTGCTCGAAAAATCTTTGCGGGTGCTAAAACCGGGCGGAAAGCTCATCTCGATCTCCGGTCCGCCTGATCCCGATTTGGCGAAAGAAATTGGATCGACGTGGATCTTGAGACTGGTAATGCGCCTTTTGAGCTATCGAATCAGGAAAAACGCAAACCGTCATCACGTGAGCTATTCATTTCTTTTCATGAGAGCAAGCGGAGACCAATTACGCGAGATCGGTTGTCTCATCGATTCTGAGATCGTACGGCCAGTTGTAGACCGGGTCTTTCCATTCGAAGCGACCAAAGAAGCTTTGGCTTAAGTCGAAAAGGGACGTGCAAAGGGCAAGGTCATCGTCAAGCTGAGATAAACATGGCGCGCTACCCGGCCGTTTCGTGACACCGCTGTTCGAAACTTAACAGGATTCAGGGCGCTCGCCATCCCTTCACTTACTTAAGGGAACGCTATCGCGAGTGTTGGACAGCAAAAGCGGATCCACCTGGATTGGATCCCGCACGAGCGCCAAGTACGCAGACGCCGTCACGAAGGTGAGTCCGGCAGCCAATAAGAGGGCTTGCGAAAAACTGCCCGTTCGTTGCACGATGAACCCCGTCAACATCGGCGCGAGCGCCCCTCCAAGATAGCCTCCAAAATTCTGTATAGAGCCCAACGACGCAGTGAAATGACTTGGCGCCGCGATTGGGACGGTAGCCCAGGAAGCGCTGCTCGCCACATAAGTGAGAAACATGGAAATTGAAATCAGTGTGATTACAATCGCGTTCGATTTGGCAAGCACTGTGCCTACTGTGCATGCCGTGATGCCGAGAAGCGCGCAAAAAATCAGCAGCCTCCGACCTCCCATCGGCGTCAATCCACGCCTGGTCAGAAAGTCGCATAGCCACCCGCCGGCGATCCCTCCAACGAAGCCGAAGAAAAACGGGATAGCAGCGAGAATGCCCACCTGAGCAACGCTCAGATGCCGTTCGTGTTCGAGATAGAACGGCAGCCAACTCGTGTAAAGCCAGAGCGTGTAAATCGTGCCGAAAAAGCCCGCGATCATGCCCCATGTCGTCCGGTGAGCAAACAATTGCCTCCAATCGGCAAACGACGGGCGGCGCGTCGTGCTGTTTTCGTCTTCATCCGTCAAATATAGAATCTCGGCCGGCGTGAGGTTAACTTCAGAAGGATCTCGATGAACTTTCCACCATATGAGCGCCAGCGCGACGCCCGCGGCCCCGACCATCACAAACATCCAGCGCCAGCTAATTGCCAGCATCAAGAATGTGAGCAACGGGACGGCGATAAAGCTCCCAAGCGAAGAGGCTGACTGGCACAAGCCCGTGGCAAATCCCCGACTATGAACGTTGAACCAATCGCGCACGACTCGCGCACCGCCGGGAAACAATGGCGCTTCGCCGATGCCCAGCCCGACGCGCGCTGCGACGAACATGTCAAAGCTCGTCACTAGCCCGCCAGCCGCTTGGGCCGCTGACCACCCCAAAAGGCCTAAGCCCAGCAGTTTGCGTGGGCCGAACCGGTCGATAAGCGCGCCCACGGGAAGCTGGGAGAATGCGTAGGCCCACAGAAAAGCTGAAAGCAACAATCCCATTCTTACGATCGGAATTCCCAGGTCTTCCTGGATGAGCTTATTGGCTACAGATAAGGTCGCTCGGTCAACGTAATTCAGCGCTCCCCCGGCCACAAGTAATCCGATGGCCCAGCGTTGGATGGAAATGATCCGCTTCGATGGTTCGTTCATCAGGCTTCCGCCATCTTCTAACTTTGTGGCGTACGTAGCTTTTTACATTAGACTCCACCTTGAATCCGACCTCACGATATCATCATTCACCAGGAGTCAAATTAAATATGGAAGTGACACGCCGAGCCTTCTCTATCGCAGCCGCCGGAGCCGCACTTACTCCGTTTGCAAACGCAAGAACGCTAGAGCCGCTATCTCCCGGTATCAAGATTTCGATGCAGGTTGACGAGAACGTGAGTGATGACGATCTGAGCTGGATCAAGCAAATGGGCGTGGATTACCTCAATGTGCAGACCGGCAAAGGACGCGCCACTCTGGAGAACTTCATCGCCATCAAAAGGCGCGTTGAAGCGGCCGGCCTGAAAGTCTGGAACATACCGAACAACGACAATCGCAACATTGAGGAAATCACACTTAATCTGCCGGGGCGCGACCAGAAAATCGAGTGGCTGAAACAGTACATTCGGGACACCGGTAAAGCCGGCATCGGCTACATCACCTATGCGCACATGGCAAACGGGATTTGGTCGAGCAAGCCCGAAACTACGCGCGGAGGCGGCGCGGCGCGAGCCTTCCATCTCGCCACTGCCAAAGGGTATTGGAACGGCAAGGTCTACGAAGGGCCTCTCACGCACGGACGGAAGTATTCAAAAGAGGAACTCTGGGACAATTACACTTATTTCATCCGTCAGATTGCTCCAGTTGCCGAGGAAGCGGGTGTCCGGATCGGAATTCATCCGGATGATCCCCCGGTTCCGGAGTTGGGCGGCATCCCGCGACACATCTTTGGGACATTCGACGGATATGTGCGGGCGCTCGAAATTGCTAACTCACCAAATATCGGGGTTTGCCTGTGCTGCGGGACTTGGGCAGAGGGAGGCGAACACACAGGCAAAAATGTTTACGAAGCGGCGCGAGCCTTCGCGCAGATGGGTAAGCTCTGGAAAATCCATTTTCGGAACGTGACTTCTCCCATCCCCGATTTCGTGGAAACATATATCGATAGCGGTTACACCGACATGGACAAGCTGATGAAAACGCTTGTGGAGGTGGACTTCCACGGAAACCTGATAGCCGATCATGTCCCCGCAATGTCGGGCGGTCGCCAATCTGCCTGGTCGTACAGCATCGGCTATATCCGCGCGCTTTATAACTCCGCGCAACTGGACAAAAGTAGCTAATTCATTTCGAAAAAGGCCGGCGGCATTGCCTCGGCTCGTTGCTAGCCTTAAGCTAGCCTCGTGGCTGGCGATCGCTTAGCTGACCATCATTTCATCGCGTTTCCGCGTTCGTTCCGCCGCAAGAGGCCGGCAGGTGCCGCGGCGCTCGAGTTTCGTCGGCACTACCACATCCGGGAGGTCGCGGCCGCCGCTCTTGATTCGTTCCACTGCCATCCGGCCGAGCTCCCAACCGACAACATCGGTCGGTACGCGGACGCTTGTCAATTGCGGGTACCGCCTGGGACCGTACTGGTCGTCGAAACCAATCAGGCTCACATCCTGGGGCACCGACAGTCCGTGACGGTTTAAGGCTTCCCACGCGCCATACGCGACATCGTCGTTGCCTGCAAGTATGGCGGTGATGTCGTGTCCGTGGTCGAGCAGATACGAAACCGTGTTCAAGCCATTCATAAAGGCGTCATCGGCTAGAGCGGAGGTCATGGCGTGAGGGTCGAGGCCTGCATCTTTCATGGTGTTTACGAACGCTTGGTGTCGGTGTGCGCACCACGTGAGGCTGGTATCGCCGATGAAGTAGATCTCCCTGTGGCCAAGTTGAATGAGGTATTGCGCCGCTTCCGACATCCCGCCCTGGTCGTCGAACATTACCTGGTTTACGGGAGGCCTTGGCTCGGAGCTGATCACGTTGTTGCCTAAGGCAACGTATTTCATCTGAAGTCTCTCCATGGACTCGAGGAAATTGGGGAAGTTTGTCCCCGCGGCAATCACGCAATCGGCGATCCCGTGGCTTCGGAGCACACCCGGCAGGGGCAGCGATTCAACCGCCGTGTCTCCGGAATAATCGAACCGGGCAAAAACGACGAAATAGCCGGTTTCGGCGCAGTATTCCTCGACGCCCTGCAAAACCCTCGCGTGAAACGGGTGCAGCACGCTGCGGTTGCTTAAGATGAACGAAATCACAGGCGAAGAGTTGCGTCCCAGGCTCTGCGCCCTGGCATTAGGCCGGAAATTGAGCTCACGAATCGCGGCTTCCACCCGTTCGCGCAAAGCCGGATTGACGTCGGGCCGGGCGTTAATGACGCGCGACACCGTCCCTACAGCTACGCCAGCGCGCTGAGCAACGTCCTTAATCGTTATTGCCATAGGAATCCAAAACTTGGAATGAAGCGGTTCATGAAGGAAGTTGTACCCGATTCGCTACTCTTAAGTGAAGCACAGATCTGTTCTTAAGTGACAGTCCTATGACCAGCAATCCTCAGACTAGCAATTCAATGACCGCCCCGTCACCAGCTGCGACGCTCGGGCTATCGCAGCTCCCGGCCGCCGTTCGCGATCTTGTTTTTAATACGCCCGTCTTCGACGTTCACACGCACCTGTATCCTTCCTCATTCCGGCAGCTTTGCCTGTGGGGTATAGACGAACTGGTCAATTACCATTATTTGATTGCGGAAACGTTCCGCTCGTCCCCGATTAAGCCCGCCCAATTCTGGCAGCTTTCAAAATCCAAGCAAGCCGACCTGATCTGGGACACATTGTTCGTCAGGAATACCCCAGTTTCAGAAGCGTGTAGGGGTGTTGTGCGCGTCCTGACCGAGTTCGGTCTCGACCCGGGAGCGGGCACGCTGAAGGAGGCTCGTGCGTTCTTTTCGTCCCGCCGGGTCGAGGATTATATCGACGACGTGCTGCGACGAGCCAATGTAAGCGATGTTGTGATGACCAACGATATCTTCGACAAGACGGAGGCAACGCTATGGAAAGAAAATCCGCCAAAGCATCCTCGGTATCACGCGGTTCTGCGCATGGATCCAGTACTGAACAACTGGCAGAGCGCGCACGAGGTGATTTCGGCGGACGGCTATCCGGTGGATGCCGTTGTCGATACGCCGACACTTAAATCGGCGCGCAAGTTTCTTGACGCCTGGATTGAGAAATTGAAACCGCTTTACATGGCGGTCTCGCTCCCACCTTCTTTCGCCTACCCGGACGAATCGCAGAGGAGCCTGTTATTGAACGATGTGATTCTGCCCACCTGCCGCGCGCACAGCCTGCCGTTCTCGATGATGATCGGCGTGCGGAAACAGGCCAATCCCGCATTGCGCGATGCAGGCGATGCGGTGGGCCATGCCGATATCCAAGCGGTTGAACGAATCTGCCTCGACCACCCGGATAACAAGTTCCTGGTCAGCATGCTGTCGCGCGAAAATCAGCATGAACTGTGCGTGGCTGCCAGGAAATTCGGCAATCTCATGGTCTTTGGCTGCTGGTGGTTTTTAAACAATCCTTCGATCGTGACAGAAATTACCTCGGAGCGGCTGGAGATGCTCGGAACGAGCTTCATACCGCAGCACTCCGACGCCCGTATTCTCGACCAGTTGATCTATAAGTGGGACCATTCGCGGCACTGGATTTCCGAATCGCTGATCCATGCTTACTCCGCGTTGATGCGGGACGGCTGGAAACTGACAACCGAACACATCCAGCGCGATGTGCAG
>JBAUZG010000153.1:0-1713 GCA_049585195.1 Bryobacteraceae bacterium
GTCGCCATGTGTTGAATAATCGCCACATCGTCGTCACAAACGATATATTTGCCGTCCGGTGATCAGCGCATTTTGAGACCAAACCGTTGAGCTAGACCGGCGTCGAGCATGCGAGTCGGCAAAATCCTGGGCAAAGTCCAATTCTGGAACCGCTGACGTACAACTGCGTACCTGAGCTTGGGCTTTTTCGCTGTAAGAGCCAGATGCACAGCTTTGCCAAGTTCTTTCGGCGTCAAACCCTTTCGACCTTCCGCAACAATCTGTCTTTGAAATTCCTTCAAAGCGTTTCGATACGGTGTGTGGTCGAACTTGCTAATGTCTTCTCGTTCGGCCTTGTCGTACATCGCCGTATTAACGGTTCCCGGCTCAATCAGGACCACGTCGATTCCGAATGGGATGAGTTCTCGTCTGAGCGCATCAGCCATGCCCTCCAGGCCCGCTTTGGACGCGCTGTACGCTCCAATAAAGGGGATTGCAATCTTGGCCGCCGTCGAACTGATATTGATAATGCGGCCGGGCGCGCCGTCGCGCTGCCTATCGACGCCGAGCAGCGGAGCAAAGGCCTGAGTGACCATGAGAGGCGCAATCATATTCACTTCGAGCTGACGCTGGTATTCGTCGTGATCGATGTAGAGCAAAGGTCCACCGACAACGACTCCGGCATTGTTTACTAAGCCGGCCAGCGTTCTCGTTCCAAGTTGCCCAGCGACCTGGTCTCTCGCTTGAAGAACGGCATCGCGGTTAGTGACATCCATAAGCAAGGGCACAAAGTTCGGACCAAGCTCTTGCTGTAGCGAATCGGCCTCTGACTTCTTTCGAACCGAGCCAAACACCAGAAACCCGTTCTCGATAAGCACCTGCGTGGTTCCGAGCCCGATGCCGCTAGAAACTCCGGTCACAACCACAACTTTCGCGTCTGCCGTATTCCCTCCTCACTGAATATGTACAGTGGACATCTTCAATCATTAACACTGTACATCTTCGCTTGGGACCTTGTCAAGATGTACAGTGTGAACTATGCCGTACCCTTCGAAGACTGATCGGAACTCCATTCTTCTTGCGGCGGTTGAAGAGACCTCTCGCTCAGGCATTCGTGATCTGTCGCTACGCAATTTGGCATCGCTGCTGGGGTTAGCACCCACGGCGCTGTATCGCTACTTCTCGGACCGGGCTGAACTGGAGGCTGCTCTCGCCAATGAATGTGCACGGCGACTTGAAGATGTGCTCAGGAATGCCGTTCTCGGAGCCGATGCAACAGAGGCGCTCCGGCGCATTTCCTCGAGTTATGTCAGTTTCGCGCGAAAGCATCGCAATCTATACGAAGTGATGATGAGCCCCCATCCCTCAAAGTATGATTATTCAGCCAAGCAGAGCCTTTGGATATTCACGACCGAACGTGTAGCTTTGTTGTCTGGTGCCACCAAGGCGCCTGAGGCAGCCGTGGCACTGTGGGCGTTACTGCATGGGACGGTAGCTCTGGAGGCGACGCAGGTACTGGGAGAAGAAAAGCCGGCGAGTGGCTTGGATTTTATCTTTGAAGCGTGGCTCTTCGCGGTGTCCTCCCTCTCTCCTGCGAACCACGCTGAGAACGACGCAATTCAGAAGAAAGCGCGGCATCGGAACAAGAGAACAGCAACTTCTAAGCGGTAATCCAGCTGAGCATTCAGTGGTCATCCCTAAAAGATGAGTTGTGAGTAGAACCTGTGTAGTCGC